>JAEIOG010000189.1 GCA_016342495.1 Phycisphaerae bacterium | reverse complement strand
GGAACTTATTATTGATATTCAAAAAAAAGTCTCGATGATACTGAATGTTCCAATCAGTCAGAGCTGCGAGGAAATCTTATGAATACAATTGGACAATATCGCCATCAAGTTGGCACCGCTGCCCTTTGCAAGGCATTGAATATCCCCAAAGCTTCGTATTATCGTCAACTGGCCCCAAAAGATAATGTTGTATCAGCATCGCCCCGACAGCGACCTGAACAGGCACTATCAGAAGCTGAACAACAAAAAGTTCTGGATGTACTTCATAACCCACGCTTTGTTGATCTGGCTCCTGCTCAGGTTTATGCTCAGCTTTTAGAAGAAGGACGCTATTTGTGTTCTATTAGGACTATGTACCGATTATTGGCTAACCATAATGAAGTGCGGGAAAGGCGAAAGCTAACCAAACACCCTGTATATGCCAAACCTGAGTTGTTAGCTACCAAACCTAATGAACTGTGGAGCTGGGATATTACTAAATTGAGAGGGCCGACAAAATGGACCTATTATCATCTTTATGTGATTATGGATGTCTATAGCCGTTATATTGTAGGCTGGATGATCGCAGAACGAGAATCTTCAATATTAGCCAAACGCTTAATTAGCGAAAGCTGCCATAAACAGAATATAACTCAGGAACAATTGACACTTCATGCTGATCGTGGCTCATCAATGAAATCCAAAGTGGTTGCCCAGTTATTGTCTGACCTGGGAATAACTAAAACCCATAGCCGCCCACATGTTTCCAATGACAATCCATATTCAGAAAGCCAGTTTAAGACCATGAAATATCGCCCTAAATACCCTGATCGCTTTGGCAGTATTCAGGATGCACGGGCATTTGCAGTTGATTTTTTCTATTGGTATAATGAAGAACATCGTCACTCGGGCATTGCTCTTTATACGCCATCGGATGTTCATTATGGCCGTGTCGAACAAATTTGCCAGGATCGCCAAAGCACCTTAGATGCCGCCTATCAGCGACATCCCAAACGTTTTGTCAATAAAGCTCCCAATGCGGACCTGCCACCGCAGGCTGTATGGATTAACCCCCCAAAACAAGTGAAAAATTAGAGCTTAATTTTCTAATAGAATTGTCTCATTTTGCTTGACAATTACCGCGGAAAGTTCTTATAAAGGTGGAACTTTGTGATAGTGGATATAAAAAAGATTATATTGTCTTTGCCGATGACCGCCACTTCCAGGAGATTATCGATTATTGATATTCTCTTGAGCAGGGGGTGGTGTGCCCATCCCGAAATGTATTATGGCAAAAATATTAAGATTAAAATCAGATGTAAAAAATGGTAAAGATTATTATCGCTACCTGATCAAGCTCCCAGCCAAAGCTCTAAAAAAGTTCGAGCATCTAAATCAGGAGCTGGAAATCAAGATAACAAAGAGCAAGATCGTTATTTCCCCTTCGCCCCCAGAGCCGCAAAGCATTTCAGATTAAGAAATTCCTACTATGTAGATACTGTAATTGTATTGTGAATTATTTGCAAAGCCAGGTTATTTGACTTTTATCTCGTTAGCTAACAGGAGCAAAATATCTCCCCCAATATCTGCTGAAAAGGCTCATGGAATATGTACGAAAGATATGCCAGAGATACTATTGGTGAAATAGGTGCAAGCATGTTGCGAAATGCCGAATATTATAATATCCCATCAAAAACCAAATAGTTCTTCCCATTCCAGTTCTGACAAGCAAATTGCCCCAGGTGTCCATGAATATTATCCATTTTTCTATTATCTATCTCTATTCTTTATACTATTAGCCTCGATAGATAAGGATAGATAACTCGTAAATGATTATTTTATAAGCTCTTACAGCAATAGATTGAAACCAAGTCAATAGGAGCTTAAAAATTGATATAAACCCCATCTATGTGATTTTATAATTGTGTTTTTTAGTATTAGCAGGTATTATTAAACTAATAATTAGTCATTGTTTTGGAGTTAAAGATGGATTTTGAACTGGCAAATGAATATGCTTTACGGATTCTTCAGGGGGAAGCTAAGCTCCATGAAGAACTCGTTACGATGTGCATTCCCCGTCTTTTATATCTAAGGAATACCCTGGGTTTTCGTATGATCCCTGAAGCTGAAGTTGTCCACGAACTGGCCGCCGATGCGGTAGCCGACGCCTTATTTAAACAGGAAACTCGCAAGTTACCTTTCACGATTTGCCTGCATAATACCTTTCGAGACCTGTGCCGAAGCCGTAAAAACATCATCCGAGATCGACATATAAAAGACTTATTTGAAACCAATGGTATCAGAATGTCTCCTTCTTTAACTGGTGGCAAACAGCCTGAAGCTGTTGAAGTTCAGGTTCAAAACAATGAAATCTTCCAATTGGCTAAGGATATCTTGGAAGATCATGAGCCATTTTCAAAAAAGGTAGTAATCCAGAAATCACGAGGATTTACTTATCTGGAGATGGCCAAGACCTATGACAAAGAAGATAAAGAGTGTAAGCGGGTCTATTGGCATGATATGAATCAGTTGCGAGCAATCTTTAATAGTAAGGCCAATAATTAACTTCTCTTTATATTGGTTGATGAAATCGATATAGCAATATATTAAGGATATATCAAATGGAATGTCCAGGCAAAGAAATAATACAGGATTATATTGATGGCGAGTTTAGCCCAGAGCAGGCTAAGTCGATCCAGAGTCATATCCAGGGTTGTCAAACCTGTAAAACTGAATTAAATGAAATTCTTACATTTCATAATGTAATAAATACCGTTGTCAGCGAGGATAAATGTCCACCATTAGATATTCTGCAAGACTATATCAATAATGGCTGTAAGGATGATAATCTCACAAAACATATTGAATTTTGTGATCGCTGCAGCTCTTATGCCTGGGCACTGCAAGCATCCCCCGAAGAACTTGATACCTGGCAAAAACAACAAGAATTATCTTATCAGGAGTATAAATCTAAAGAATTGGGCTATGATACTGCCAAAGAAACCCTGACTAAGTTATTACCTTCCAGAATTGATCTACTGGAAAAAGCCTGGCAATCTTTAGTTAAATTAGTATTAGACTTAAAAACCAAAGCAATTGAAAACTGGCCAAGTTTTGAGCAAAGTCCCCAGTTGGTTGGGGCACTGGGCTTTGATGAGGAATCTGACCCTGAAACCGATGCCGCTTCGATTATTCTATCGACCACACTTTATATATCCCAGATGGTTAATGAGGATGAAATTGAACTAAACCAGCAAAGCATTGAAACGGCCATTCAGGAAGTTTCCATAAAACTTGGAGCTGGCAAACAACTGCAAAAACGACTAATTGAAACGGTACCTCCTTTGATTATGAAGTCCCAAAGAGATTAAAATGCCTCAGTATTTCTGGAATATATGCTTTGGGATTTCAGTGTCAGTGGCAATTTTATCTTCAATTTTGATAGCTAGAAAAGTATTCCAGGTAGGAATCGAACGATTTAGTAGCAGGATGCTGATTTTAAGCTGTATTGTCAATACTGTCCTGTGTGGTGTGCTATTTGTTTTTCAGAGCAGTTATGAATTGTATAATATCTTTACTGCAAAAACATTTAATATATTCCACTTCATAATAGTCATAATATTGAGTGTGCTGCCAATTAAGGTCATATGGAATTTTAGTACCAGTAAAGTCAAGTTGATTTCCAAACATAATTTGATTCCACATATACCTGATGATCTTACCGCAACGGTATCTTCATTTTCCAAGACATTAGGGATAGCTAAGCCTGTAATCTTGTCTTCATCTTCAATAAGTACACCTTTTGTTTTTGGTCATCGCTCAAATAGATCAATTTTAGCGATCCCAAATAGTTGGCAAACTCATTTTGATAGAAATCAACAAATCCAGCTTTTACATGAATTATCTCATATTCGCAATCATGACATTGGCTTTTTGGCATGGGCTAATGCTTGCTTAAAGGATATCAAACTATTTTTAATTGCAATACCTGTTTTGATAATAAGTAGTCTGGTATTTGGCCCCGACAATATAATTGCTTCTCTTTTGATTTATATTATTTGTACCTTTATGCTTTATGTCATGCTCAGATATGTTATTCGTAAAAGAGAATCATTAGCTGATATGACAGCAGCGATGTTGATTGAATCTGATAAAGTCATAAGTGCAATCACAGATAATAAAATTAAGATTCCAATGCAAAACTTAACTAAGCAAAGCATAGAATCCAGGAACTCAGATAAACTCAAAAAATGGCTAACTGATAAGGCATTATTTAGTGATCGGCCAGGGTTTTGGAAAATACTGCATGGCTTCTTTGATTTCTTCTATACTTTACACCCATCAAAAACTCAGCGAGTAAAATCAATCACATCTAAGCCAAAGGACAGTCTTCCCTTGTTCGATAGTTTTTGGGTTGGAGTCTCCCTGGGTTTGATGGCGGTCATTATAGCTTTAGGAGGTTATTGGCTAGCAAGAATCCTTGAGGGATTTCAATATGAGATTGCGTCTCTTAAATTGCCATTTAAAATTTTCGGTATAGCTGGGCCAATCATAATGATTTTTTTGGCAGTTTTACCAGCACTTCCTGTGTGGTCAGCATTTAAACAGCCCGCTTTGAATAGACCATTCATTGTTTCTATATTGATCCGGTATAGCATTACCTTAGTTATTGCCAGTCTTGTTTGTCTGCTTGTTTATGTGGCAAGAGCTCCAAATCTCTTATTTATTATTTGTATTTGTTGGTGCATTTGTATGGCATTTCTGGGTTTTGTGATTAATATTGTTGCAGTTTTTTTATGGATGTCTATTCGGCATTTTCAGCCAAATTATAATGCAAAAGAACTTCGAAAATCGGTTTTGACATTCGGGTTATTTGTGTGTGCTATATTGACTCTTATGCTGACAGGCTTTACCTTAATGAATAAAGGCCATATATTTAATGGTGCAAATATTATTTTAAGCACTTTTGGAGGTTGTGCATTAACTATTGTTGTGGCAGGACAATCAAGAACGTCTGAAACTGAACAGTTTTTCATTATTTGTATTTTCAATTTCAATTTTAAGGTTGAAAGTAAATATTTTAACTTTTTGATCTTGCTTAGAGATTCAATTGGCGGCACAGTTTTATTGTTAATGTTTGCTTTGCCGATATATTTTTGTATAGAAATGATTTTAGGGCCATACTTACAAGATATTTCTTCCAGGTCATGCCTTATTTTTATGATGCTGGGATGTTGTTTGATTTTAGTATCACTTAATTATTGCAGTATTTTTGGATTAGGTGGAGCCAAGCGTCACAAAATATACAGCTTGTATCATAGTTCGCTGTTGCTGTCAAAATCATTTGACACTAATTACCAAGTGAAAATTGATAAGGTTATTGCCAGCTATGGTAAAAATATCAATCGTATTAATCAATGTCAAAATCTTACCATTGGTGATTTATATGAATTGTCGATATTAATTGATAAACCCCGACATTCTAAAGTATTAACCCAAGCGATAGAATGGATTCTTCGATGCCAAAACCCCGGCGGCTTTGGTTTATGGCCTGGCAGTTCATCCCGATTGTATTCAACCTGGCAAGCACTAACAATATTGCAGGAGAATGATATGCTTGACAGATGCAATATCGCATCGCACACCTCATGGCTAAAAACTCTCCAGCAAAGCGATGGATCATTCAAAGGTCCATTTAGTAGTCGTTTTCCATGGCAAGAAACCTTTTATGTAACTGAATCACTCAAAATATTAAATGCATCGCTTGAACCAGAAAAAGCAGAACTATGCTATAACTTCTGCCATATAGCGTTAGAAAAAGGCATTGAAAAAAACGATCCAGAAATAATATTTCACTGTTTAGGCTCAATAATTGCCCTGGGCACACTTAATGAGAATATTTCAAAGCAAATCACCGATTGGTTGCCCCCAATAGTAGATCAATTATTGCTAACCAATATCTCATTAAACTATGAAAATGTCCATTTTATGGTTAGAATCCAACATCTTCTCAATAATTTCAGCGAAGTCCCATCACCACAACTATCCCTTCTTACAGAGCGAATCCAAACTGCTCTCATCGCTGAATTAGCCGATATTAAAGCCTGATTCTTCCCTCCTTTTCCATTCATTTCAAAAAAACAATAAAAATCTCCCCATTTTTTCTACGCCTCTCTTTTTCATTGGAGTGTGGTTAATAGAAGCAGGTATTTACCCCTGCTTAAACTATTAATCCATATTTTAATAAGGAGCAGTCATGTCCTGGAGAAAAAAAGTAATCGAACATATCGTTGATGCCCTGCGGTATACCGCTAGAATCTTTGTCGCTTTTGATATTATCATCTTATCACTATTTCTATTCTGGTTTGTAATCCGTTTCATCTGGCGACT
>JAEIOG010000188.1 GCA_016342495.1 Phycisphaerae bacterium | reverse complement strand
TCAACAATAGGCCTACTCGCAACATACTCATACAAACTCAAACCATCCACATATCCCAAAGGATCATGACTTAACCAACGCCCAGTTTCATAATCCAAATACCTCATACGGCTATATTGAAGCAACTTATCCCCACCATCCAGCACATCAACCCGTCTTCCGGTAAAGTAATAAGAATTACCCACACCGGCTCCGCCAGTTGCATAATATTTATCCATATGCTTTGGCTTGCCATAGGAATCATACTCAACCCTCTGAACAATCGTATTATTCTGATCTAAAAGAGCGACACTGCTATACAAATGATCCTGCAACTGATAATAAAGCTGATAACTGTTGGCCACTTCCTGAT
This sequence comes from Phycisphaerae bacterium, assembly GCA_016342495.1. Taxonomy (GTDB): domain Bacteria; phylum Planctomycetota; class Phycisphaerae; order Sedimentisphaerales; family SM23-30; genus JAEIOG01. Next base: position 6,041 of record JAEIOG010000188.1, on the reverse strand, counting down.
GAATTAAAACTTCATCAATATAGTTTCCATACAGGAATATCCGTTCAAGACTATCAGCCCCATCAGTCTCGGCTAACACCTGCCAATTATTATTATACCAGTACAAAGTAGTAGATTCAAGTGTTGAATGGCCAGGCATATCAATTTTTCTTATACGCCTTCCTAATGCATCGTAAGTATAATACACGACATCATTGTCACTACTATCTTTAATATTAACTATGCGATTTTCATAATCCCAGGTATACAGATAACCATCCTGATCGGTGGTAGTATTGCCCGCATCATCATAAACCATATGTATATTATCATTGGTATTTTCATCATATCGATTGGTAATCGAATCAATGGCGTAAGTTTTTACTAAACGGGGACAGTCGCCTATTAATTTTTCCCAAAATAGATGACTGTCCCCTATTTTCTCAAACAGTCACCAACCAAAACCAACAGAAAATCTATCCTGTTTATCGAGTTATCCTGTCCAAAATAAAATGCAATTTCGAGTTTGAGCCTACTTCACCATCGACCTGCTTCACAGGTCACTGCCACCCCGGATATATATTAAACATCAGGTCGCGGGCACCCGGCGTGACTGTCCCCTATTTTTACGTACCACGAGTTTAGTTTGTATTACGTAAAGTTAATTTATTGCTAATATTACCTTTTGAGTCTTTTATCCAAACTATACAAGCAGAGTCTGGTAATAAAAAATGGCATTCATTAAAACTTTCAAACCGTGTCTCAATAATTCTGTCCTCTTCACCGAAATCTTTTATTATTTCAAATGAACCTTCAAGTTTTTGTAAATAATTAAAAATAAAGAATTTTTCTTGATTCACATTCTTGAAAGGACGAATAACAACTTTGGGACCGTCTTTTACAAACACAATCTCTTCAACATCATAATCGGAATGGAGCCACTCCACTACAAATCTCTCATTAGAAATACAAGCATCTAGCAATAAAGGTGTCCCATTGTCAATAGTTCTTTCTTCAATAGATAATATTGCCATATCCATCAATTTTATGATATCATCCTCAATCGCCTTGCCTTTACGTTTCGCACAGTACCTCTTTGCATAATCCAAGCGTTTGCTCCGCATACTCTTTAGTTTCTTAGGGTCAGATTTTACGGATTTATACATTTCATCCCATTCACTTGCAATTTGCTTTTCAACATCATTTACACTTGGCAACTTTTCTTCACTAGGCTTATCACAACTAACAATAAAAACTAGACATAGTAAGCCAAACAAACAAAAAATTATGCATTTACTCATTTCTATTACTTTCACATTACACACTAAATTAATTTAACTACAACAAAACAATATATCAATAAACAACCTACCACCAGCTATCATCAATCTCTCCATCAATACCTGGCTCATCTATCGGGTTTTCTGTAAATAAATGGGGACAGTCACCTATTAATTTGTTCTAAAATAGGTGACTGTCCCCTATTTTCGTTTCCAGAGCTCCCACACTCACAGGGACAATTTTTCATAAACTCCAAAATTTTATTATATGTATTCTGTCCAGTGTCACGAGCATCTTCTGGCCAATACCATGGGCTGTCGGTATTATGATAAGGTATTGCCGCAACACCTTCAACTAATACATATTCTGTCCAGGTTTTGGTTCTAACTCGAGTATAGCCAACCCACCAGTTAACCCATTGCCATTCATACTCATTATGAACAATTTTCTTCACTGCACGAGAATGGCCTATGCCAAGCTCGCCCACAGGCTTGCCCTGATGTGCCCATGAATCCTGAAAGGTATGCAAACCCTCTGTAAATTCATGCAAATCACAGCCTTTTATACCATTATCCATCCCCACTCGAGAAGCATCACTGTTAGGTCGAACATAACCATCACTGTCAACAGGGAAATGCAAAGCCCTTGCCATCGCCCACATTTCTTCGACGGTTGCCCGTTGCTCATCTGAAACATCAAATATGTCAAAAGGTAAAATACCTGTTTGATCAAACCAATATGCGAAATTAGTGGCTGCAAAAGCTTCGGCAATCGCTGGGGGATCCCATGCAATATCAGGCTGTAAAGTGCCTTCAGCCATTTTTCTTGCACATTCCGCACTAGCACCTGCTAACTTAGCTAATTCTCGAACTAAATCACCATGTATTGCATCACCCCACAAACCATAACAATCAAGCCCTCCTAAAGGTGAACTAGCCACATACTGATACATATTAACGCCGTTGATGTATTCTTGTGGGTCTTGACTTAACCATCGACCCGTTTCATAATCATAATAACGATGCCTATTATATTGTAAAGTTAAATCCCCACCATCAAGCGTATCGACTCTTCTGCCTGTGAACATATATGGATTGCCATAATTCGACGCAGCTGCCGTCGTGGGCGATGCGGTGTCCCAGTCTGACATATTGGTATAAACCGTAGGCTGCCCATAAGCTTCATACTCATAACGCTCAACTACCCCGCCTGTAGCATCGGTCAAAGCAGCGGTGCTATACAGGTGGTCGTGAGCATAGTAATATTCGTTGGTTGCGTCAGCCATTAGCAGCGTCTCGTCGATATAGTTGCCATAAACGTAGCGTCTCTCGAATGCGTCGGTGGCAGCATCACTTTCGCTTAACACCTGCCATTTGTTATTATACCAATAGCAAGTAGTTTTGCCAGCAGTAATATCATTTTTCCAAATCCGACGCCCAAAAACGTCATATTCAAATTCAGCTACCAAATTCTCTTTCATACTGTGACTTATTTCTGAGTAGGACAACTTATTTCTAACTCTGATTTTAAAATTTTCACTTCACGTAATGCTGGAGAAAAATATTTTTTGATTATAATGACGCATGGAATACTAAAAAACAAAAAACATATGCAGCCCATAATGATTCCACCAACATTCAACCTTTCTGGTCTAAAAATACATTCATAAAATAAAGGAAAAATTCCGACCAAAATACTTGCAAAAAACGTAGTAGCGACAAGCAGTAACTGATGCATATATATCTGGGCTACTACGTGGTTGTCATATGCAAACAATTTCAGCTCTACTATTCTCTCAGGGGCATGACATGTCGCGCTATTTGACATATTTGCACGTGTCGCAAAAGTCAATGCCTTGCTTTCAGTTTTTACAAAATAACTCACACTATCGACTTTCGCATCTGGAAAATAATTACTATCGACTAAATCATTTTCAAAAAGCACTTGTTTAATCATTTCCAAAGAATATTCATTTATACATTTATGCCAAATAATCATATTATAAACTCAAGCAGCCAGAAATATGACCGCCTCCTCCGACTTCAATAGAAACTCCATATATGCCTCGTGCTCCACTAAACTCCCCACTTAACCTATCCCACGAAAGGTCCCAACCATCGTTAATATTATACGCTTGATAATTAATAGAACCTTGGACTCCCCAATACGCACCTGCACTGCCTCGAATAAAAACATTAACTGTGGCATCTTGTAATCCATTTTCACAATCAGACAATTCTCCAACACTAACATACCGATCTCTTTCTCGATAGCCAGCTGGATATTCATCTGCATGCTTCTTACGTTTATGCCCTTTTAACACATCAACTAATAGTGGCTTGCGTTTTTTGCGATTTGCAGCAGCTCTTTTGCTTTTGCCGCCGGCATAATACAATTCTAAGTCACCATTTACGCATATCATCGCACTTTGCTCACAACATCCCTCTCCGTCTTCTGCCCTCTTCTTACAACAATTAGAAATTTCTATAGACCCCGTAAAGGTCAACTGGACTACGCCGGGGCCTAAAGGTCCAAGAACGATAGTTTTTGACGTTGAAGCTCCACCTTTTACTCCTAGTTGCCCAAGAGCATCTGTAATGCTCATTTTCCCATATGGATCAATGAATAATGCCGGGCTACTCTTTACATACTCATATACATTCAACCCGTCGGCAAATTCTTCTGGGTCACGACTTAACCATCGCCCTGTTTCATAATCCAAATAACGCATGCGGCTATATTGCAATGTCAAACCGCCATCATCTAGCACATCGACTCGTCTGCCCGTAAACATATATGGGTTCGCCTTAGCTGACACATTCGCTGTCGTGGGCGTTGCGGTGTCCCAGTCTGTCATATTGGTATAAACCGTAGGCTGGCCATAAGCTTCATATTCATAACGCTCAACAACTGTGCCTGTAGCATCGGTTATCGCAGCGGTGCTATACAGGTGGTCGTGGGCGTAGTAATGTTCGGTTGTGCCATCGCTCATTTGTAGGGTCTCGTCGATATAATTGCCATAAACGTAGCGTCTCTCGAATGCGTCGGTGCTGCCATCACTTTCAGCTAACACCTGCCATTTGTTATTATACCAATAGCAAGTAGTTTTGCCAGCAGTAATATCATCTTTCCAAATCCGACGGCCAAAAACATCATATTCAAATTCAGCTACCAAATTCGTGCCATCATCAATCGCCACCAACCGATTTTCATAATCCCAGCGATAATTATAGCCGCGATGGTCGGTCAACATATTGCCGGCAGCATCATAGGTACATTTAGTTCAATTCAAACCGGCCAAAAAAACTTTTCAAAGAGCATTCTTAAAAATCACATAAGCATGGAATCATATTTATAACTATTTCACACTTTTTTTTAAAAAATCATTCGAAAAATTCAACAATTTTCCGATTTGGTCCTGATTTATTATTGACCAATTCTATATTACGCATGTCAATCGTATATGTCAAGACTATATTTACAATATCAAAAAGGAAAGATTTTGATGCTAGCCATAGCCACGTCTGAATCCACCGCCCTGAAATGCCATTTTCACATCCGGCAGAATCTTTTCTACCGTTGGGGCTAACCTCTTGATCGGATGGTCTATGGCCGCCTGCCTTAGTTCCTGAGCTGTTACATGCAAATAAATCTGGGTGCTGGTTATCATTTTATGTCCTAGCAAATCTCGAATAGTCACAAGGCTGACACCTTCTTGAACCAGATGAGTTGCGAATGTATGTCTTAACTTATGGGGTGATACCCGCTTAGGGATTCTAGCTTCTCTGGCATATTTGCGTACTCGTTCATAAATTGTATTTCGAGACATACCGCTATGATTGCGACTACGAAAAAATGCACTTTCTGGCATCAATAATCCTCGCACTTGCCTGTAGTTTTTCAATGAAATTATTACAGTATCATTTAAGGGTATCACTCGTTGATGACCACCTTTACCTGTAACGCGAATGGTCCGTTCTTCCAGATCAACATCTTCTTCATTGAGACCTGCGCATTCAGAAGCACGTATGCCTGTGCTATATAATAAGGTTAGAATAGCATGGTCACGAACTCCGATAACGGTATCGCTTCCTGGTGCATCTAATAAACGTTCCACTTCTTGAGCAGAAAGCACCACTGGCAACTTACGAGACTTATCTTTCATTTTTGGAAAATGAGATAAAGGATTTTTACGCGGCTCCAGATGATTCATAGAGACCATTGCCCGATAAAAGTTTTTCAGAATCGTTACTTGACGATTAACTGCAGCTGCCTGATTATTACGATCTTCACGCAGGTATTTGATATACTCTAAAATATTACTGGCAGATATCTGGTCCGGGTCAATACCTTTTAATTCTCGTTCGACATAACCATGGTATTGTTCTAATGTAGCTTTATAAGCTGCAATGGAAGAATTACGCAACCCCCTTGCAACACAAAACATCTCTATATAAAGACAAATCCAATAATCCCACTTCATGATTCTGTGCCCCTTTCTTTGTATTGCAGATGCTCCACTGCATCTTGCGACCTGCCTTGTAATACATGCAGATAAACTCCTGTTTCGCTGGGACCGCGATGTCCCATTAATGATGAAATTACGGCAAGGTCAACACCACAATCCATTAAATGTGTTGCATAAGTATGCCGCAATGTCTTAGGGGTAATCTTCCATGAAATCCCTGCACGTTTAGATGCTTTTCGAACCACAGATCCAACATCTTTATTCGAGATTCTTTTCTTCTTAGCTGTAGTCCGAAACAATGGCCCTCGTTTAC
>JAEIOG010000187.1 GCA_016342495.1 Phycisphaerae bacterium | reverse complement strand
TCATAATAAATATATCCTCGCCCTCAAGTCTAATTAATGACAAGGAATTGTCTCACCCATTCTGGCACAGAGGGCCGGCCATCATGCTCTGTAACGATAGAGCTCTTTGTAAACTTGATAAGTTTATATTTCCTACTAAAATCCAAAGCGTAGTTTCCCAGTTCGATAAACCAATCTCCTGCCTTATCCTGGTTGAAATAATTCATTAGATTGTTTTGGATATCTTTAGTTATTGGCTGTTTTCTGTATATTCTTTCCATTTTTTCTGCACAGATTTAATGCGGCTGTGCGTTCCATATTTAATTAATAACATATAGAACTTGATCTTTATAAATGTTTCGGGGACCCGAAATTAAAAAGCAACTAAAAGATATTAACCTATAACAGTTTATATCTCATTTGCTATGAGTTGGCTGAAAATCAATAAACTATAGGTCAGAAATCGAACTACTCACTTATAATCTTTTCCCAAAAATCATCATTAATTGCCGGACAGATATGGCCGAGGAAGTCTTTCATATATTTGATTTTGGCAGCGAGAATTGTATCTTTTTGAGCCCAATGCATTACTTTTTTATGGTTCCGGGTTACCATCAAGCAGGCAAAGGTTACCGCCTTATCTTCTTCCAAGCCAGTTGCGGCATATAGTGATGCAAAGCCTTGCTTGGGATGATTATAGACACCAACATCGGTAACACTCTGAGCCGCAGCCCCACCACTGCCATACATAAAGTCCGGGTCATTTAGTCTAGCCCAGTCTGGATCTTTATAATATGCATCGCCATTGAGCTGCTGCTCGATCATGTGATAATATTCATGATGGATCACATCGGCATGATAATCATTTTGCGTATGGCCACGGTAAATATCATAATAAAGGGTTTCTGTATAATAATCCGGAATTGCAGCTCGATACTGCCTGCCAACTTCCAGATTCTTACAAAAACATATTTGTTTCAAACCTGTTTTGGCTACAAAAGCTGGTGGATATTTTGAAAATTCAGAATAAAAAAGGGTAATATATTTTTTCAGACGAGGCATATCAGTTTCAGATAGGTCATCACATTTTAGCGAATCCCAACTTGGCTTATCGAAATTATTATAACTGAACTTAACGCCATAAGTATTTTCTATCCAATCAAGCTTCTGCATATACCGAGGCTGACATATTTGGTAAATCTGAGCTTTTGAGCCACAGCCAGCCAATGCCAGCAATATAATTATACATGCGGTAAATTTATAATTGTGATAGTCATTCTTCACGGTAATTTATGCTCTGGCTCAATTGACATCATCCCCTTCGCTCCTGTTCCATTACAGAATATTCAACACTACTACGGGACACTCCGCCCCTGTCTCTGGCATCGGTACTCTGGCACTTGTATCTGTAACCACTTGTGCTTCTTCCTTTACATCCAGACGACAGGTTCTCACGTTCCTTACAGAACCCTGTTATCAGGTCACGCCATACTATACGCCGAATGCCGCCGGGGCCGGACACAGGTAACGCTCAGATTGATAACAGGACAAAAAAAGACCTGCTTTTGACATTATGTCAACCTTACTCACGAAGCCTCACTGTATGATTCACTTGCGTTCGTCTCCTGATAACTCATCTGACGCAGTATTACTACGCCTTTTCCATAACCGCTCACTACAAAGGCTCTTTACCAATGCAGCGTTATGGCGATTTGTTGCCTGCTCCTGTCAGCCGACAACGGAGGACCAATACCTCCATGATCCTTAAAGTTCGATAAGCTTAGTTTCCTGCGGAAACTTTACTTATCTTCGTGACACACGTTTTTGGCATAACACAATTATTATAACATAATCCTCAAGAGATTTCTGGCTTTCATAGTTTCTACAATCATGCCCTATTTACTAAATCATCCCTAAGCTTTATATACTTACTTTTCACGTCTCCATATTTTTCATCTGTCATATTAAATTTTGAATAATTAGATATGACAAAATCGGTTATTTCAATAACACTATCCAATGGAAACTCTGCATCTTTAAAATGCGATTCTATATTTACATATAAAGAAATGACAAAATCACCATCAAAATAGTCAGTAGCAAATTGAATATCGATAGTAGCAAGTTCAATATAAGATTCAACAAGTTGAATATAAGATACAAACCCTTTGGGTTCTATCCGCATAAGGCTTTCTATATAAGCGAGGCCTTCCTTTTGCATACGTTTGCTTTCTTCTAGCGTTTCTTCCTGAGAATGCTTACAGTCATTAATTCCATTTGGAAAACTATAGCCATAAATCTGTTGTTCTTTTGGCAATTTCTTTATATTTAATAAATGATTTCTAAGCTTTACATACTTACTTTTGTAGTCACCATATACCTCATATATCATAGCAAATTTTGAATAATTGCATATAACATAATCTGCTATGTCAATAACACAATCCGATGCCAATGAAAACTCTGCATCTTTCAAATGAAATTCTATATCGACATATAAAGCACTGACAAAATCACTATCTTCATTTGCGAAATCACTTTTAATATAGTTCGCAGCAGCTTGAATATAAAATGCAAACGCTCTGGGGCCCATCCACATGAGGTCTTCCTGATACCGCATGGGACTTTTCCTGAACAGAAGTTCAGCTTCTTCTAATGTTTTGCCCAGAAAATCCTTACAAGCTTCAATTCCATCTAGTGAATTATCTATATTAATCTCTTGTGCTGTTGGCAATTTCATTAATTTATCCTTTTAATACTATCGTTGCGGACAACTATTAGCCCTTATGGTTTCTGACACATCGGCATATTCCAACACTTAACTATCATTCCTTGTACCTGATTATACATATCCCAATGCCCTTTTTCTGCACTTGGAGGATTACCAAAAACACGGTCGCATCGCATCTCCAAATATGCAAGGCGGCCTGCTGCTATACTAAGAAGCACTGTAGTTTTTCCTACTCTTATCCATGGAGTATCACAACCACTACACTTAATTGCATCACCTATCGCCTTATAAGCGCCATAAAGAGCTTCACACTTTTTATGTTTGTCACTTTTAGGAGGCTTAGGAGGTGGATATTTAGGAGCCCTAGGTCGACTAGGTGTCTTAGTAGGTGTCTTAGGCGGACATTTTTTTAAGGCGACCATGACAGCGGCTACAGTCGTTCCCTTAATAACAGCTATCTCCGCAGGTGTAAAACCTGCAGCCGCTAAAGCACACGGATTCATAGTAAGCTGCAAGCCATAAGGATCAGTGTAGCTCAAAGGATTGCTAATGACATACTCATACATATTCAAAGTGTCTACATAACCCAACGGATCATGACTCAACCATCTTCCAGTCTCATAGTCCAGATAGCGATTACGGCTATACTGCAAAACCTTATCCCCACTATCAATCACATCAACACGCCTACCGGTAAAACAATAAGGATTACCAGTATCAGTACCACTGAAAGTGGTATAATTATCATTCAGCTTCGATGGCTTGCCATAGGAATCATATTCGACCCGCTGGACAACCGTATTATTCTGATCTAAAAGAGCGACACTGCTATACAAATGATCCTGCAACTGATAATAAAGCTGATAACTGTTGGCCACTTCCTGATGAATTAAAACTTCATCAATATAGTTTCCATACAGGAATATCCGTTCAAGACTATCAGCCCCATCAGTCTCGGCTAACACCTGCCAATTATTATTATACCAGTACAAAGTAGTAGATTCAAGTGTTGAATGGCCAGGCATATCAATTTTTCTTATACGCCTTCCTAATGCATCGTAGGTATAATCAACGACATCATTATCACTACTATCTTTAATATTAACAATACGATTCTCATAATCCCAGGTATACAGATAACCATCCTGATCGGTGGTAGTATTGCCCGCATCATCATAAACCATATGTATATTATCATTGGTATTTTCATCATATCGATTGGTAATCGAATCAATGGCGTAAGTTTTTACTAAACGGGGACAGTCGCCTATTAATTTTTCCCAAAATAGGTGACTGTCCCCTATTTTTAAAACCAACAGAAAATCTATCCTGTTTATCGAGTTATCCTGTCCAAGACAAAATGCAATTTCAAGTTTGAGCCTACTTCACCATCGACCTGCTTCACAGGTCACTGCCACCCCGGATATATATTAAACATCAGGTCGCGGGCACCCGGCGCAAAACCCAGCTATAATGGAGATTCCCCAGACTTATGGGATGACAGTGAACTATTATCAATAATTGCTCCAAATGACTTCGCCTGAGCTATTTATATACATCTCTTTGTTGACTATTCTAATTTTTGCTACTCCACTATCGAATTTCCCAAGTGAGATACCCTTGGATAATTTCAATGGGTACAATCCCAAATCAATTCTAAGAAAACCTGATTTATCAATATAACCACATTGAACATCATCACCATGCTTGATTTTAACTCCTGCAAACCCCTCAAAAAATGATTTAAAATTCCCATCTTCATAAGTTGGCGGAATCACAAATTCACCGGATTTATCAATATAACCAAACAATCCCTCTGAATTTGCTTGTGCCGCTGCTAAGTCGTCACAAAAAGGGAGGGCTTTACTAAAGCGATTGGAATACAAAGCCTCCCCAGTCATATTAGCATGATAATGCCATCCTGTTAAATCAATTACTAGCATTGTAGCCTCATCCTTCATTGGAAATGCACTTCTAACATTCTCTAAAAGTACATTTCCATTTTCATCTAATAAAAAACTAACGTCTCCTTTTCTAATTAAATAATACCCATTCGGACATTCACGCACGAAATCATAAGTTTGCTCATTATACAAGACACCATTCGTATCGAACAAACTAAAAGTGTCACCCTTCCTGGTAATAGCAAATTTACCATTCGGCCATGAAATAGCTCTAATTTCATCAAATTGAAAATCAAGGAACACTTTTCCACTTATACCTATTACCCCCCAATAGTCGCCACGTTTTGCTGAAATAAAGCCATTGTTCATATTGGAAAGTTCATCGTAGATAAATTCTACTTTAACATTCCCTTTTTCATCAATTCCACCCCATAAGCTACCACGTTTTACTACAGCAAAATTATTTACCATATGGAAGGCTTCATCGTATAAGAAATCAATGACAACATTACCATCTTTATCAATCCACCCCCATTTTCCATTTTTACAGACTGTAAAACCAGAGGAATCTGTTTTTTTATTCAATAGACCAATTGCCTCACAATTAAAAACTAGTTTGTCTATTGTATAATTATATATGCAGCTATTATCTCCATCATCAATAAATACTAGATTTCCACCCAAAAGACAACTGGCATACCCATACCTCCCCTTTAATCCCCATATGCTATCCCCATTGTTATCAAAAATAGTCAATCCAGATTCATCAATACCCAATGAGTGGGCATACAAAGCAAAGGTATCATCAAGACTCTTATAATTTGCGGCTACAACCTCATTACCATCACGATCAATATACCCAATTTTACCATCAATCTTGATTTTATATAATTTGCCATTAACGACTTTTCTAGATTCACACGAGAACAAGAAAATAACACAAAAAACTATTGATAGGAAAAATATTTTCTTTTTGATTTTATTCATATCATTACGCCCCTATTGTTAAAAGATAAACATATCAATAACTAACGATCAATTTGTGCATGACACGCGTCTACTGATGCGTTCATCACAACCATTGGAGTCATGTTCAGGATCTGGTGGAGGGGTCCCCCCAGCATCACATTTGCTAAGTTTCTCAATCAATCTCTGTATATCTTGCCAGAAAGTTCTATCATTGATTAAGGCCCCTTGATCTAATTCACCTATTCGTTGCTCCACGACTACCACCTCTTCTTCCTCATCCTCTTCCCAATCAGACCACTCAGTCTCCCCGGTATCAACATATTCAAAAAAGGGCCAACTACCTTTACAGGCCACGCCCCAAACTGCTTCACAAGTTCTTGTCCTGAATTTTACTTCATATGTAAACTCTACTTTTGCGGTAACAAAATATGTGCTACTCGCAGTGTCTAATGAAGGCAATGAATTTTGCAACATCAAAAGGAGCTGATTATACTGCTGCCTTGTAATCATTTTTTTCAGAAGTTTCTTAAGCAATTCTTCCATCAATTCTCCCACTGCATCTTCTTCAGGATTGTCCCCAACATCCATATCCGACTCCTCTCCCGTAATAGAAACTAAAACAAGTCTTGCCCCTTTACACTCACGATCTAATATTTCCTTCTCGACCTCTCCTTCTTTACATAAACCATAAATAAATGGGGACAGTCACCTATTAATTTGTTCTAAAATAGGTGACTGTCCCCTATTTTAATTTTATTTTTTTCAGAAATATATTTATCATATGCTTTGTCTGCATCATTCAATGCTATATTTACAATTTCATCTCCGACCTGAGAATCAAAATTAAACCATTGAAAATATTGGCTT
>JAEIOG010000186.1 GCA_016342495.1 Phycisphaerae bacterium | reverse complement strand
ATTAACCCCCCAAAACAAGTGAAAAATTAGAGCTTAATTTTCTAATAGAATTGTCTCATTTTGCTTGACAATTACCGATGGCGCTGGATATACAATTTATAATTTTAAAATCCTCACAAACACTGGTAGTGACTTAACAGGTCTGTTTAGCTGGACCACTAAAGACAGTATTGTTAAAAATCTAAACATTTCACAATCAATGATTGGATCCACTCCTGATTCTTATAGTTCATTTGCTGGTTTGTTATGTGGTTTTAATTTCGGTACCATCGACAATTGTCATGTTAGTGGCAAAATACATAGTGATATAGCTGGAGGTATCTGTGGAATTAATTTTGGCATAATTAAAAATAGTTTTTCAGCAGCAGTTATTAATGGACGTATTTCAGGTGGCATCTGCGGACAAAATAGCGAACAATATAATAATGATACTTACATTGGCATTATAACTAATTGCCACACTGACAGTTTTTCTGTCGATGGCTATCAAGCTGGTGGTGGCATCTGTGGTTATAACCTATCTGGACAAATTATAAATTGTGATGCAGTGATAGATTATATTAGCGGAGGTGGACACTCTAGCAGTTACTCATCTCCAGGCTATGGCGTTGGCGGATTATGCGGCTATAATGATGGCCAAATCATCAGCTGCAATGCCAAAGCAACTGTCTCTGGTGGTGAATATGCCGGCGGGCTATGTGGTTGGCATGCCGGTGGCAGTATTATTAACTCTTATACAAACTCTAATACTTCCAGTAATCTTTCTGCCGGTGGACTTTGTGGCATTATCCTTTATGAAAATAGCGAATCCGGATTTCCGAGTTTATTCCAATGCTATGCCTCAGGAACAGTGACAGGTGGCCAATATGCCGGTGGACTTTGTGGAGTTGGTGGGAATGGGACAATATCACAATGCTATGCCACTGGGACGGTCTTGGGCGAAGAATATGTCGGTGGACTTTGTGGCATTAACGATGCCAGCATAGACAATAGCTATGCAATAGCAAATCTAGGTGAAAATGGCAATAATAATTACAACTGCCAAATAGGTGGATTATGTGGATATTATCGTGGTGGGCCAGTGTCAGATTGTTATTCCGCTTGCACCTTTACTCCTGGAGTTAATACCACATTTTATGGATTCTTAGACAATAATAGCTTCCCTATACCAGGCTGCTTCTATGATAAAGATTTAGCTGGTTTTGAAGTTCACATTGGCGGGTTTGGAATTACTACAGCCCTAATGCAGGATAGAACAACTTATTCGAAGACATATTTCCCCGGTGAACCACATGAATTTGAAGTCAACTGGGATTTCACCGACACCGATGGCGACCCGGCTATATGGCGAATGAGAGAAGGCGTTGACGACTATCCCAAATTAGCATGGCAATTCCCAGCTACCGATATCAGTGGTGATATAGATGTCAACCTGAAAGATTTCTCAATCCTGAGCAACTGTTGGCTGACAGCTATCGGCGAACCTGGTTTTGACCAGACAACTGATATTAATAATGATGAAATTATCGATTTGATAGATATGTCAATGATACTAAATGACTGGCTAAGTCAATAAAACCAACCCATCCCCAATAAAAACAAGCCTCCCGACTCAAGCCGGGAGGCTCTTTTTTATTTAATAATAAAGCGAAACACCTATTGTTCGCTATTTAACCGGTGCATATGATTTTGCTTCAGGCATCAATTCTTTGAGGTTGTCTATGCGTGTCTGATTCGCTGGATGGGTGCTGAGAAACTCCGGTGGTGTTTTCGCATCTTTGTTTTTTTCAGCCATCGTCTGCCACAATTCGATAGCCTTTTCAGGGTTATACCCCGCCATCGCCATAAAAATTGTTCCCATGTGATCAGCTTCGTTTTCATGCTTGCGGCTAAACGGCAACGCGACGCCAACCTGAGCGGTAGCGCCATAAGCGGTATTGAGTAGCTCACGAGTCTTTTCGGGTTGTTCCTTAAAATACTGGTCCAATGCAAGGCCGCCAAATTGCAAAAGAAGTTGCTGGGTCATACGTTCAGAGCCGTGCTTAGCCAATACATGAGCAATTTCATGGCCTATGACCGCCGCGACCATATCTTCATCCGAGGCATATTCCAGAATCCCGGTATAGACAACAATCTTACCACCGGGCATGGCAAAAGCGTTCACAGTCTCATCATCAATCAGTTCAAACTGCCATTGATAATCTTTCAATTCAATATAATTTTTAGCCGCATATTCTTCGACAGCCTTGGCAATATCAGCTCCAACACGTTTAACCATAGCGGTTTTAGCTTTGTCAGTGCTGAGTTTATTATCTTTGATAAATTGATCATACTGGCTGGCCGCCATCGGTTCAATTATCGAATCCGGGATAAAATTCAACTGTGAACGGCCAGTAAAAGCAACTTCCGAACATGAAGCCAGCATCATAGTCATAATTGACAGCATAAATGAAACAATAATTTTTTTCATTTTCAGATTCCTTAATAGTTAAAGTAGATTAAAGGCCAAAAATATTTTTGATGCCTTCTTTAATTAAATCATTCTGATCATTTTTCTTTTTATCTTTTTCCTTATCATCATTATCTAAAGCCTTATCCAGCAATTTATCAATCTGCGATTCGGTCTCAGTTTTAATTATATCGGCAACACCACCCTTCAGAACATCTTTTAATTGTTCAGGTACAGTAGAAAAATCCATCTTCGGGTCTTCTTTGGTGCCAATAATTGGAATCACCACGGTTCTATCCGAAAGCGATTTAGCATATTTTTCGGCATCACTGAGTTTTAACCCCGCTTTATTAAGCAATTGAGCCGTTACCGGAAAAGACATCTTCAGTGCCAGATCATTGTCAGCCAACGCTACTGAACCAAAAAACTTGATATGTAATTCATCAGAAATTTTAATTGTCAAATCATCATAATTAATCCGCCCATCAAGAATCCCCAGCTTAAATCCTTTAATATCAAAGGTATAAGCCTTATTAGCCCCAGCTAAGTCCATGACTTTTCCCATAAAACCCTGGGGCTGGAAAGTCAACTCAGTAAGATCAAGACCAAACTTACCTGTAGCGGCGTTTTTAATATTTTCATTTAGTGGAACATCCGTTTGTTTTAATTCAAGTGAAATCTTACCCGATAAATTAGCCTGATTGGCAAAAATCGGATTTATTTCAGCAAGAAAATCATCAGCTATAACTTCATCAATCGTAATCTCTTCCAGTAGTTTCGTGGTATCTTTGACTGTGAACCTCAAAGGATCGGTTAATTCCATTTCCATCCCATCAAGATTTACTGTCCCGCCAGCACCATTGACCATTGATCCGGTCAGTACAACCAGCTGTTTAGCGACTGAGACATTGGTATTAATATCGACCAGACTGTAGATTTGGCCATTAGGTTTTATGACTTTTACCTTGCTGTTCTTGATTGCGAAAGTTCCGGTAATTTTGGGTATTTCTGGGTCATTTTGGGTTTTTTCGGTAGTTTTCTTGTCGTTTGGTGCCTTTTCGGGACTGTCATTTTCCTCGGGTAAATAAACATTCAACTCAAGAGAATCAACCACAATATCGCCAAATTTCTGCCAGTTAGTAGCTAAGTCAACAATCGAACGACTCAACGTAACTTCTTTAATATCAGCTATTTGTCTATTCTGGTCATCCTTAACTGAAAGCCCCGTAATAGAACATGGGCTAAACCACGAAAGGGAAAGATCATCAATTGTTACCTGTTGGCCCGAACTGTTGTTGGCAATCGATACTATTATACCTGTACCTGGCCCACTGGACAAAATAGCGGGTAAAAACAGAGCCAAAAGTATGATAAAAATAACCAAAAACAGGAAAAAACGGATAATTTTCCTGCAAAACTTCCTCTTTTTGGGTGCTTTAATTTCCACTTTTATGTCGACTTTATCTTGTTTCATCGGTTTACCTCTAAAAAATTTCTCTAACCACTATAGATATTATTCATAAATTATTGTATGTCAACTAAATAGAAAATGAATTTCCTATTACAATACCACTATTTAAGAGGCATAAACCTCCAAAATATTGCAAAAAAAACAAGTATTTATTCCAAATATGGCATTAAAGGTAAATTAATAAGTATATCAGGTATTAATTGGCCAATGCAAAACTACTGACAATCGCGTCAAAACCCACTGGATTATCAGTACAAATCCTTTTGAATTTCAATGTTCCGCTAAAAAAGATTTGACCTAAGAGCCCAAGCCATATATATTTACAGACTACATTGTCTGTTTTCAATTTTTGAAAAATAGTAATAAAAAGCCCCATTATTTAGGAAAGGTTTACGCATGAAGATGATTGCTGCATTAGGCGGCCAAATTGGTGGTCTGGACATATTTGTGTTTTTAGCATTTGTGGCCAGCGTCATTGGTCTTGGTCTTTGGAAAAGTCGGAAGACACATGAAGGTGAAAAAAGTTCTGAGGACTATTTCCTTGCTGGCCGTGGCTTAAGCTGGTGGCTGGTAGGTTTTTCACTAATTGCAGCTAACATTTCAACCGAACAGTTTGTCGGCATGAGCGGCAAGGCTGCTGACTGGCTGGGTATGGCTATCGCCAGTTATGAATGGATGGCTGCTATCACTCTGGTTGTCGTGGCATTTATCTTTTTACCAACATTTTTACGATGTGGTATTTATACAATTCCTGAATTTCTGGAACATCGCTATAATAAGTTCGCCCGAACAGTTATGGCAGCTGCGACATTGATTATTCTGGTTGGCGTGCCAACAGCATCAGTTATCTTTTCGGGTGCGAAAGTTATATGTGTAAACTTCCAGGGTGTGATGTTTATGGGTTTGGACATGGGTAGCATTACCGTTGGTTGCTGGATCATTGGTCTATTAGCTGCTATATATGTATTTATTGGCGGCTTAGGTGCATGTGCATGGGCCGACTTGATTCAGGGCTCAGCTTTGATTCTCGGTGGTGTTATCATTGCCGTGTTGGCCTTTAATGCCTTGGATAAAGCTGACCCCAATGAATTGCTCAAGACTTCCAAAAATGATACCTTAACCGTACAACAGCTCGAAGAAAGTGGACCTATTGACAAATTCGTCAAGCTCAATGATGCACCGGTACCTGAAGGCAAGCTTCACATGGTTCGCGAAATTGATGACCCTGAAATCCCATGGACCGCATTGGTACTTGGCCTGTGGATTCCTAACTTCTTCTACTGGGGTCTTAATCAGTATATCATGCAGCGTACATTAGGTTCCAAGTCACTGGCTCAGGGACAAAAAGGTATTGTATTTGCCGCTGGTATGAAATTGATTATTCCATTTATTGTAGTTATTCCCGGTATTCTGGCTTTCAATCTATATAATAGCGATCTGAACGATCAGGCAACAATCAAAAATGATAAAGTGCTGGTACACTTTACTGCTCAGGAAAGCATGGTGTTTAATTTCAATAATGAATTTGTTGAAACTGCACCTGAAAAAGCAAATGAGCTATTTGCTTATAATGCCGGGATATTGAATGTTGAATTACCTGTAGTAGAAAAAGTCGAAGATGTTAAAGTAAATGCATTGGCCCTTTCAAAAGCCAACAGTGAACTTGTCAAACAGGCAGAAGAAGCTAATATTGATGTTTCTGACAGACTGATTGGCTATGATTATGATTCAGCCTTCCCGACTCTACTGAAGAATCTTTTGCCTGTCGGTAATGGCTTAAAGGGTTTTGTTTTAGCTGCTATCTTTGGTGCTGTAGTCAGTTCGCTGGCTTCGATGCTTAACTCAGCTTCGACCATCTTCTCCATGGATATCTATACCAAGATTAATAAGAAAGCAACTAATAAAGAGCTTATTACTGTTGGCCGTATATGTGTGCTGGTCTTTGTATTGATCGCGATATTTATAGCGCCTAATCTTGGCAAGCCGCAGTTTGGCGGTATCTTTACCTTTATCCAGGAATTCCAGGGCTTTATCTCACCGGGTATTTTGACAATCTTCCTGTTCGGTCTGCTTTGGGCTCGTACACCTAGATTCGTTGGTACCGTTGGTTTATTCCTGCAGCCTTGTCTATATGGATTATTTAAGTTTGGCACATCGATTCCTATCATTAAAAACATCGGAATCATCCAGACAATCGCAGCTAAATCATTCCTGGACAGAATGGCATATTGCATGATTATTCTTGTCGTAGTCCTTGCCGTTTTGACACTATTGTTCCCAATGAAAGATAAAGTCACCATGCCTCACAATGTAGATATGGATATGACCAGCTCCAAAGGAGCTAAGATTTGGGGTATTGTGGTCTGTGCATTGACGCTAGTCCTATACGCAATCTTCTGGTAGGCAGCGCTTCGTGCAGATGATTGTGACAATAAATTATTTATTAATGAAGCCTCGTCTTATGACGGCGGTAATTGTCAAGCAAAATGAGACAATTCTATTAGAAAATTAAGCTCTAATTTTTCACTTGTTTTGGGGGGTTAA
>JAEIOG010000185.1 GCA_016342495.1 Phycisphaerae bacterium | reverse complement strand
CATTGCCCAGATTATAAACGAAAAGCTGGAATTATTCACTTGTAAAAAGAACTAATTATTTATGCAACAGGCTCATATGAAATTAAAAATAAGTGATATATCAAATGTTTTACATTAAAGAAATATGAAAAGCTTAAAAGTGATATTATCACCTATAACATTTATATTTGAATATAAATATTTTAGGGCCGATAATGCTTGAAAGTCAATGTGCCAAAGTAAGTTTTTATCTTATTGAAATTAATAATTTAGGTAGAAATGTGCTTAAAACAAGAAAATGGCGGGCACCAAAAGGCACAGATTGCTTTGTTTTTCCCTGTTTTAAGCATAAAAATCTTTATTTTGCGGGTTTTTACAATTTAAATCACAAGATTATTTTTCGGACTTGATAGCCTCGTTTAATTGGGCAATGGTAAGTTCTAGCTTTTTAATTTCGCGTTTCAAGGCATTTCTGTGGATCATCTGCCATGCGAATATTTTAATCAGCCCAACCTGTGAAAAGCATGTTGCTGCTAATACGGCATGCATAATTTGAGATTTAACTTCAGTTGCTAAGTAAAATTGTCTTGCGAAAATGATTGTTAAAACCATCATCGTTATTCCATAAGTCCATACAATCACAATATTTGAGATCATTTGGCGGTTGTAAAAGTCACTTAACATTTCTCGCAGGGTATTTTCTTTTGAATCATCATAATCTTCATTTAATATTTTTTGTAAGTCTTTGTTTTCCATGATTTTGCTCCTTAATCGTCCAATAATTTTTAAGTTCGCTACGGGCTTTAGATAACCGTGATTTGACAGTTCCTTCAGGAATTTTTAGAATTTTACTGATTGCTGATATGCTCATATCTTCAAAATAACATAGATTCAGTACAATGCGTTTTTTAAAGTCGAGTTTTTGTATAAGTTCTTCAAGGCCAATATCAGTATTATTAGAGCTGTTTTCTGGCTGATTTTGATCTAGCTGGGTGCATTTGCGTTCTTTTTGAGTTTTCTTTATCCAGTTTATGGCTTTATTGGTGGTTATTTTATAAATCCATGATTTAAAAGCACTTGTATCATTTAATTTTTTAAGATTTTTGATGATTGCCATCCATGATTCCTGGGTAATATCCCATGAACCCTGTTGGCTGGCTGTTAAGCGGTAAGCATGAGACCAAAGCCGCTTTTGCCAGCGGTTGACAAGTTCATCCATTGCTTTAGCATTGCCATTCTGGGCGGCCATCACCAGAAGTTCATTTTCAATTGTCTGAATTTTATCATTTTTCATTGAATTTTGAATCGTAAACATAGTTGCTATTATAATAGTCTTGCTTAGGTTGAATTTGGTTCATTAAAAATAAAATAAATACAAAGTTTAAGATTTATACAGTTGTCTTTCCGGCATAATTTGCCTATTTTAACATTGGTTAGTTAAATATATCAGAAACATTGATTAAGAGTTAATGATTGGGCGGATTTTTATTGACGTTTGCCTTTTTTTTTGCGATAGTTAACAGCTTGAAAATAGAATCGTAGAAGCTATCGAAGGATCAATATGTTTTGTTGGTTCCCAAATTGCATAAACGATGGCAGTAATATCGGGTTATTCCCGAAGAACCCGCATAATATCCAACCGTGGCGTTAGCGCTAAAAGCTAAAGGATTTTAATAAAAAATCCGACCTGACAGCATAACAAACCTGTTTCCTGAAAAAAATCATAATAGGAGATTTAATTTATGGCAGCTCCCAGAGGAAGTTCTGATAGCGGCAACAGCATGATGGTTGTTGTAGTAGTCTTTGTGGTACTATTTTTACTCGCAACTGTTGGTGCGATCACCGCCTTCATGAAAGTTGGCGATTTGACTACCCGTGCAGAATCAGCTGAAACAGAACTAAATAAATACGCCAGTGCCAACGAGCTTAGAGTTTTGAAAACTCTTATCCAGGGCACTACCTCGCAAACAGTTACTACTCAGGTTCAAAGCATGATTCGGGAGCAGGCAAGTATTATTGCCGGGCCGGATATGAAAGAGCTTGATTTGGTTACCGCACATAAAACCGCCAGAGAAAGAATTGAACAGCTTTTTGCTGAAGATACTGATTTGGTCGCGGCTTTTGGCGGTCAACTAGATGTAACTCAGCTCAAAGAACAAGGTTTGACCTTCACGATTGAGCAGTTGGTTGCGGCATATAATAAGCAACAAAGCGATATGGGTAATCAAATTGATACTAAGCAGTCCGAATTGGATCAGGCTTTAGCATCACTTAAAGAAACCCAGGGGGCATTGGCTGAGCATAAAGAATTATTGGCCAGTCGTGGCAATGCTGTTGCTCAATTACAGTTGGCCAGCGACAGTGAAATGGGCAATTCTTTGAATAAATATGAAGAAACTGTCACCCAGTTGAATAATGATATTCAGAAGCTGAACACCGACAAGGCCGAACAAGTTGCTGCTTATACCCAACTTCAGAAAGATTATAACCTCACCTTTACACATTTGCAGGAACTGGAAAAACAGCTTGCTAATACTCGACCGACTCCTGATATGGAAATCGAAACTCGTCAAATTGATGGTCAAATCGTCAGAGTCGTTCCTAATCAGAAGCAGGTTTATATAGACTTAACTGCAAAGGACCCGATTTTTGTGGGTTTGACTTTCAGTGTTTATGATAGTTTTACTGGTTTGGGCAAAGATGGCAAGGGCAAAGCTACAATCGAGATTATCGAAATTAATGATAAAGTTACTGTTTGTCGAATCACTGAATCTGATGATGGCAATCCTATCATGGAAAAAGATGTTATTGCTAATCTGATATGGGACAAGAAAAAGAAATATAATTTCTGTGTTTCTGGCGATTTTGATTTTGATGGCGATGGTGAAATTGACCTGGATGGCTATAAGCAGGTTACCGACTTGATTGTAGCATGGGGTGGCAAGGTCACCAACAGTCTTGATGTCGATACCGACTTTTTGATTTTAGGCCATGAGCCAAAACTGCCTGCTATTCCTACTAATGTTACCAGTGCTGATAAGGTTGAAAAGTATAACAAGGTTAAAGCTCGTTATGATCTTTATCAACATGCCAACGAACGCGGTGCATTTTTGAGTGTGCCAACATTCAACCTGGCTCGCTTTATTAACTTTATTGGTTATAGCGAAGCCTCGAGGCTGTAAAAAATTACTAAAAATATGAACCCTGTGACAAATAAGTCATGGGGTTTTTTTATGGCTATGGATATTTATATTTCCAGATCGATTCGCTACAGTATTATATAAAATCTCATGCAGTAGAATCCAGTTTAGTAAAATTAATTATTGACAGAAAAAGGATATTTATGTTTTATCGCCAATTTTTTAAAATCATTATTGTTACGGTATTTTTTATTGTTTCAACATACACCGTTGCCGAGACAGCTGAACGTCCCGGCCAGCTCGACAGTGAAATAGAATGGTTTGAGTCAGGTGAAAAGCGATATGGCCTGAATATAAAATATGCCGGCCAGAAAACCAGCGTTAGCAAGCTCATACTAACAGCGGGCAACTGCTTCTGGAACGAAGGAATCAGGGCGTATAAAGCAATACCTGTCAGCAGCAAAACCGGAAAAACATTTATAGGGTATGAATATGAATATCTGGAAAACTGGAAAAGTACCAATCAGCAGATCAACTGGCACATATGGTGTGAACAACCTGGAGAAATCAGAGCGTCTGTGAACCTTGAGGTAGCCATGTCTCAGGCAGGTTCACAGGTAGAAATTTCACTTGGTGAGCAAATGGTTTCGTTTAAAACTATCGCCAACACTGAACTACAATCTTATACCCAACCCCAAAATATAATTTTTAACATAACAAAAAGAGGAAAGTATACAATAACAATTAGGGCTACCGCGGTGAAAGCCAATGAAGTCGGTAAGCTAAGAACTATTGAGCTTAGCGGTAGTGCTATTACGAATGCTTCTGTTTTGAGAGCACGCTGGCGACCGGCTGCGGTGCATGGCAGACTCTGGTCATCAAAAGTTAAAGATTCAAAGATTTGGGTGGTTCAGTCCAGAACCGCCAAGGGTTATTCGAGTTATTCGCCAATAACAACACCTTTTGGTTATTATGGTGCATCCTTTGATGCTGAAGGCAGGACCTCGACCAGTATGAATTTTTCGATGTGGTCTTACGCCAGAGGTAAAGAAGAACCGCCAATTGAACAATTATCGCATCTTATCGCTGTCGGTTCACCTGATGCGACGTTTGGAGGGTTTGGTCATGAAGGTACTGGGGTGAAACTCCGCGGCAAATGGCAACCGCTTGCGGCAAAACCAACCATTCTTACTCAGGCATTAAGACTTGAACCGGGTGAACTTTATGATACTTATTATGGTTACTATCTTGATCCGGGAACAAATAAATGGAAGTTTTTTGCTGCGGGCAAAAAATGGCATCAGCCTGGTAGAGGGGCCAAAAACTTAAGTAGCCCAGGTTCATTTGTGGAAGTGCCAGGGCCACCAGACCGACAGCGAAGTGGCGATCTTCGCAGAGAAGGTTTCATCAGGGGCTGGGTCCCAGATTCCACAGGAAAATGGCACCTGATGGATATGGCCAGTAAAGGTAGAGATAAAAACGCAAATAAATTTTGGGCGTTTCATGAAGGCGGTTGGTATTCAAAATCAATGGGAGGCATGGAACATTTTGATCAGGACCAAAGTAAAGAGTTGAAGTTGTCAGATGTTAATGCCAATGTTGATTTGCCGGTTTTTCTAAGTAAGGCAAATGTCCAAGACCTTTATAAAATACCGGCGGAGTTTAAGGTTGAGATTTTGGAGACGACTTCCAGTGAAGCTAAAATTCTGATAGACGCTAAAGACCCCGGAACAAATGCAACCATAAAAATATATTACGGGTCAAAAGAGGGTTTGACATTTACTGAACGATGGGAAAAAAATATAGACCTTGGCCAATTAAGTAAGAGGCAAACATTAGTTACGATACCGGAATTAAAGTCAGGCACGCCATATTTCTGTCGAATTCTTATAGAAAATGACCAGGGCAAGATATGGTCAGCAGAAACCTGTAAGTTCCAGACAAAATAATACGCTGAAACTAACCTAATTGACAGATTCTTATACTTTTTGTTGTATGGGAATTGTGGAGGAGCTGTTATGAATAAAAAGGGTTCATTTTTTTTAATACTTTTCGGTATGGTTTTTTTTGGGATGGGTATGTTTTTTTTCTCAAGTGCCTTTCTTCAACCATTTATGAAATATAAGGCATCCAAAAGTTGGCAGGAATATCCTTGTAAAATCCTTGTCAGTGAAATTGAAATTCATACCGATTCAGACGGTGATACTGAAATTGCTAAAATCGAATATGGCTATCAAATAAATAATGAAAATTATACTGGGGACCAAGTTTATTTTGGTTATATGGCGAGCAATTTTGGGGGTGAACATAAAAAATTTATTGATGATTATCCTGTTGGAAAAGAAACTGTCTGTTATGTGAATCCACAAGACAGACAGGAAAGTGTTTTATTGATAAAAGGCCCGCCAAAATTAATGGCATTTTTTTCCGGGATATTTGTTGTGATTGGTTTTTCGATTGCCATCGGTGGAATTTATAGTTTTGTTAAAGCTGTGAAAATTCAGGCCAGTATCGAAGAAAAAATTACCAGCGGTAATTATGGATTTGTTACTTTTAATTCAGATGGAAGCCGCACGGCAAAAGTTGCCATGATGTTTTTTGTATGTATATTCTGGAATAGCATAGTTGGGATGTTTGTTTATCTGATATTTTTTGAAGGAGCTTTTGGCACTGGCATATTTATTAAATTTTTCATGACACCTTTTATTATAATTGGTGCGATAATTATTTACGGGTTGATTAAAGCAATAGCTCAGGTGTTTGGGAATAAATTCCAGATTAAGATTACCCCCGGTATCATTACCCCTGGTATACCTTTCCTGATTGACTACCGCCAATTTGGTCAAACTGATTTGTGTAGTGACCTTTCTATGGCATTGATATGTGAACGAGAGGAAAGGCAGGGTGGCGAAAGTACAATCAGAACTATTTATGATGACACTTTTATGAAGACGCAGGAATATGATTTGATCGCTGCCGGCCAATGCGATGGCGTGATCCCCCATGATATGTCAGCCTGCAAGGATTGTACCTGGAGTTTAATGGTAAAAGCAGTTATAGACGGCAAAGCTGACATTGATGATAAATATAAATTGCCTGTGATACCAGCAGAGCTGTTGCCGGAATCATATTTTCTACAATATGATAATATTTGATTTGAATGAATTCGGGAGATATGATGATGAATGATGATTCCGGTTTTGATAGACTAAGCAGAACTGAAAAAGGTATATTATTTCTCCCTATGGGTTTGCTGATTTTTTCTTGCGCCGTATACAAGGCGGGGAAATCATATAGTAAAACAGCAGGTTGGATTAAAACCGAATGCACAATAATACAATCTGAAACACAGCCATCCCATATGAGGTGGGGCTAAAACTAAATATTTCAAAATAGCGGGATATGAGTTACACTGTAGTTA
>JAEIOG010000184.1 GCA_016342495.1 Phycisphaerae bacterium | reverse complement strand
CCCAAAAAAAAGCTATTTTTGCTACCGCAAATCAGCTTAACACACCTATTCCCTAGACTATGGGATGGTTGTGAAATGTTTTAATATCTTTTGTGCTGCTTTGGTTCCTGGGATAAAACTCGTTGGCGACACCGACCGGTCAATTTTCAGCTTTGCTAAAGCTGCATCAGTATCACTTATATCAAAACTATCGAACTTCATCGAAGTTGATTCTTTTTTTGGTTTCGTGTGGCTTAGCTTAACCAGATAATTATCAACTTTGGCATTAATCCGTGGTCGCAGTGTCCCGGCGGAATAATTTTCTTTATCCGATGCTTCTGCAATTGGCACAATGACATTGGTTTGAACCTGCTGAACCAGGCAGGGAGATTTATTGCCAACTTCACGTCGCCATTGCTTCTGAATACGCATTGGCCCATCATCGGTGATAACCAGTGCCGCATTTTGAGCAAATTCGATAGCGGTTATATCTGGCCTTTGATGTTTGATTACCAGCTTTATACCTTTTTCTCTTAGGGATAGCTGGGTTTCTTTTAATCCGGTTAGCATGAAATGATAATGTCGCAGGTTCGCTTCTGGATAATCGTCGGTTAGCCCAAAGCAAACAATAGCAGGCAGCTTCAATTTATTGGCCCAGTCAATAGCATATTGCAAAGCATGATTATAATGACCCCGCTGGGCGGCCTGCATCCAGTAAAGAACATATTTGCCTTCAGCGATAGCTTTGGTATTTAAACTAGTTATGCCACTGGACTCAATCATGCTTCTTTTTTCTTTTCAGATTGATTCTTTGTAATATCAACAGCATGAAGCGGTAGTAGGTACGATGGGCTATGCCCATGCTGATAAAAATAACATCGCGATAGCGATCATCTTTTATTGATTAAGCAGTGCTAATTTGAAACCAGAAATCTACCTGTCAAAAACTAAAGCAGTAAATTAAACGAATCTGCGAAAATCAGTAATAATCCGCTTAAATCCGTGACCAATATCTTATTTGATATGCAGGTATCCGTATATGTACGTTATATACGGATCGTATTAGTCTTTATTGGTTCGGTGCGCATGCTTGAAACCTATCAGTACAATACTACCGCTCAGCAATATAGCACACAACCAGGGCCAACCTGCCCATCGCAGATTTTCTTCAGATATGGAAGGATTTCGAGCTGCTGGCTGATTTTGCTGATTTGGTATAAAACCTTGTCCCTTAACTGGCGTGATATAAACCGCAGCTAACAGCCCAAAAGCAAATAATGATACAACTACTTTTTTAACGATGCTATTTTTGATCATTTGATCTATGTCTCCAGCGTTAATATTGTCAAAAAAATATTATAACAGCAACAAACCAATAATGCAATACCTATCATTTCAGAAACCAGGGCTTACGCATCAAATCTCCAATTGTCATTCTCCGCCAAAGCGGTAATCCAGTTTTTGGCCCATAATCGCTGTTTTGCGATTTATGGACCCCCGTTTTAACAGGGATTACAACTTACTTTTTTATAATACTCCCCATAATCATACCTGTTTTTTGGTGTTTTAAGCCCTGCAAATTTTTATAATCGTTATAATCGTCATTCGGTTATCGGGCGATGATAGATATTTTCCAAAAACTATAGACATTATGTTGTATAATTAATACCTAATGTGTAAACTAAGATAAGATGACAACTTAGAGATTATCTAAGTGCAGAATAGACCTCTTTTGGTGTTGTCGTTAAACAACATTCGTTACAATACAACTAGAGCTGTTTTGGTCGTTGATAAATTATTTACCTGTTACATAGGGTTATAAATGGGTTTTGGTAGTTTTTTTATGTAGCAGGCGGTTGTGGCATGGACTTTGCATAAAGTTAGGCGTATGGTAAGGAAATGCTATAATAAATATTATAATTATATAATTAGCCTAGGAGCGAATAAAATGGACGAGACTATATTCAGAAAAAAATTAAGCGAACTGGTCAATGAAATCGGAACTCTTCCCCCGGCACAGCGGAAAAAACTGGCTTTGCTCGCCGAAGAAACTAAAAATCGTCAAAGTGAGCTAAAACAAAGTGTTTCGTCTTTGAATGAATCACTGGATTATCTCAGACTGAGCATTAAATATATGATGTTCGATCTGGAAGCCACCCGACGCGAAAATTCATATTTACGCAAGATGCTCGAAGAATCAGATAAATAATGATGACCACGCCAAAAGTCAAAATTATGCTTAAAAAACATCCTCTGACTTCAATATCAAAGGGATCAGCAGGTTTCGACGCTGGCGTCAATAATGTCTAACTTCTTTCAGTTTGTTTTGGCAAACTGACACAATAATCATTGCTAAGGCAGCCTCGTTTAAAACGACGCTGCCTTTTTTAATCTATAAATAAGAATATATTTGCCCGGTTCTTGCTGGTTTGTTTATAATAGGCTTTAATATGATATTATTCACTATGAAGGTTTTTACATGACATTACATAAAGTTATATTTAATCCGGGTAAAATTGAAGTTGAAATAGAATCCGGCAAGACCGTTTTGGATGCTGCCCGACTTGCTAATGTTAGAATAATAGCTCCTTGTGGCGGCCATGGCACCTGCAAAGGCTGTAAGGTTAGTATCGATAATAAAACCGAATTTGCGTGTAAATATATCGTTGAACGTGATCTGGAAGTTTTAGTTGAAGAATTAACTAATGACAGCAAAATCTTAATCAATGAACATTTGCATGTTGTCACTAGCTCCATTGGCAAACTAGGCTTAGCTATCGATCTGGGAACCACCACTGTCGTAGCTGAACTCGTTGATATCGATTCGGGCCTACCTATAGCTGCCGCCGGGATACACAATCCCCAAGCTACTTTCGGTGCCGATGTCATCAGTCGCATTTCTTATTGCACAAGCCACAAAGATGGCTTGGAAAAACTGCATAAAACCATTATTAATTGCGTAAATGATCTTATTGCTGAGCTGTGTAAGCGGCAAAATATCACCATTATGCACATAAAATCGATAGCTGCTGCCGGTAATACCACTATGCAGCATCTTTTTTTGGGCGAGGATGTCGAATCATTGGGACAAAATCCATTTGAGCCCAAAATTAAAAATTCTGTTACCGTAAAAGCCGCCGACCTGGGTATTAATATCTGGCCTCAGGGCGATGTTTACGTCAATTCTCCCATTGCCGGTCATGTTGGTGGCGATACCTTAGCGGTTGCACTGGTTACTAAATTAGCCGAGAAAAATGAAAAAGCCTTAGCAATTGATATCGGTACTAATGGCGAAATATTATTATCTGATGGCAAGGAAATCTTTGCCTGTAGCACCGCCGCTGGACCAGCCTTAGAAGGCGCTAAAATTACTTTTGGCTCTAGTGGATGTATGGGGGCTATCGAAAATGTCAAATTCCAGGGCGGCAACCTCGAACTGAAAGTTATTGGTGATGTCCAGGCTAAAAGTATTTGTGGCAGTGGCTTAATTGATTTGTTGGCTTGCCTGCTCGATGCGGGAATTATGACCAATACTGGAAAATTCGCAAAAGTTGAAAATTGGCCTGAAATTTTACAGCATCGCAACTGCAAATATGATAATCATCAGGCTTTCAATATTTTCAAAAACATTGTATTTACCCAAAAGGATATTCGTGAAGCTCAGTTAGCGATTGCGGCCATAAAGGCGGGCTTCACAACACTTTGCAAGCAGGCTTCGATTGACATCGCCCAGCTGGATAAAATATATGTCGCCGGTGCATTTGGCAATTATATTGACCCGAAAAGTGCGATAAGGTCAGGCTTATTACCGAAAATCGACATAAATAAAATAGAATTTATCGGAAATGGCTCGTTAAATGGTGCCCGTGCCGTATTAGTCAATCCACAAGAACGGATTAAGGCCGAAATGCTCGCTGATAAAATCAAGTATGTTGAGTTGGCTTCCGATATGAATTTTATGACAGCTTATAGTGAAGGTATGTTTTTCCCATAATAGGCCAGTGGTTGGTTATTTTAAAGAATCATCCTCCAGATTTAGCTTTAGCGGGAGTTATTTAGTTAACAAGGTGCCACAGGAAGAGGCGGCTACGGGCTTGAAAATCGCTAAAAAGGGTCAAAATGGACAATAATTCCGAAAAAAAAACTAATAAACAGCAGTTTTTGAAGTTATTTTTGCAACATCAAAAAAGAATTTATTATTATATTTTGATGCTGGTACCAAACATCTCTGACGCTGACGATATCATGCAGCAGACCGCAGAGGTGATGTGGAACAAGTTCACTCAGTTCCAGCAGGACAGTAATTTTGTAGCCTGGGCCAGCCAGATCGCCTTGTACAAAATCAAACATTTCAAACGCAGCAAAGCCAGAAGTGTCGTTTGTTTTATCGACGAGATGGCTGATATTGCCCAGCAGAATGCAATTGACCCCCAAAAAGAAGAAAACATGATTATTCTGAAAGATTGCCTCAGGCAATTAAACGAAAAGGATATGAATATAGTGAAGCTGCGATATGAAGAAGATATGTCCATCAAAAAGGTCGCCGAATGTGTCAGCCGCCCGGTCCAGGGTATGTATAAGGCAATGACTCGAATTCATAACAAGCTGGTGGAATGTGTTGACCGACAGGTAAGCAAAAGAAAAAATGAAATTGGATAATAATGAAAGAACCGATTGAACAATATCAAATGTGCGAGCTTATGCTTGGCAGTCTAAATGGTGAACTAAATGAAGACCAGGCCAATGAGCTTGGCCGGATGCTTCGCGAGGATGAAGATGCGCGTCAATATTACAGTAAATTAATGATGGTGGTAAGTTCGCTGCATTGCCCAGGTCAGCCGGAAGCAAATATAGCTCCTGCCACCGATACCGTGTTGCTGGAAGTATTGGAACAACAGTGGGATCAACAGGACGTTATTGAAATACCAGAACCCACTGTGCATAGCCCTTCAATATCTTATCATCGTTCCAGTATTTCATGGTCAGGTTTTTTTAGAATAGCAGGTTCAATAGCGGCGATGATAATTATTGCTTTTATGTTGAATAGTTTGACAAAAATGGATTTTAGTTCCCGGCAGCAGAATAGGAGTTTGCCAACGAATCCGATAGTTGCTCGCATTGTAGCCAGCAGTAATTGTCAATGGCAGCGTTTTGCTGATCTTGAATCCATAGATTCTTCAATGCCATCGGGAATATATCAATTAGATACCGGGCTTGTGCATTTAGGATTTCTTGACGGCGCTGATGTAATTATTGAAGCACCGGCAAAATTCCAGTTGGAATCCGATAGCAGATTATCATTGTTTGTTGGTAAACTTTCAGCCAGAGTTCCGCGGGGTTCTGAAGGTTTTAAGGTTATTACTCCATCGGCAGATTATGTAGATGTTGGTACAGAATTCGGAATAAAAGTTGACACAGATGGCTACAGTCAAATGCATGTCTTTGATGGCGAAGTTTTGATGTTTACCGATCAGAATGCCAACGAAGACCGAAAGGGCATTAGTGTGCCGGCAGGTCAGACTAAAGGAGTTGACAAAATAACTGGTCAGATTAAAGATTTTGAAAGAAGTGAAGTTTATTATGCTCGCGATTTGCCAGGCAAATATGAAAATATGGTACGAAAGAGCAAACCCGATGCTTATTGGAATTTTGATTGTGCCGATCAGAATTATATAGTCAATATGATTGGCGATGATACTTATGTTGGCCAGATGTATGAACAGTCAAGAATTGAAAAAATTAGCCAGGATTATTCAGCTTTGAGATTTTCTTCGGCCAAAGATAATATTATGTTTGGCGATGTCCTTGACCCTGGCAAAGAAAGTTATACCGTATCTATCTGGTTTAAGGTTGATTCGATAGATTCAAATCTGGACCAGGTTTTAGCTACCAAGCGATCAACTGAATACTATAAAGAAGAAAATGATATAGGCTATCCTGGATGGACGATTTTTACCAATCGTGACAGTATGTTTATCAGAACCGGCGATGGGGCTGAAAGACGCAGCCATGTATGGATTAAAAAACTGCATTGCCTCAGTGTTGGCTGGCATCAGGTGGTTATGGTCATTGATCGTAATGAAAATATCTTACGAGGATATTTTGATGGCGATGACCAGGGCTGGGCAGTGCATAGCGATGATGGTTTTTCACCTGAGCGTAAAACCCGAGTAGCTTATGATACTTATAGGCCTGATACCAGTATTGAAAATGATTTTTCTTTATGCATTAATGCCGATATAGATAAATCTGGTGCTGAACGTCGAACCTTTTATGGCTATATGTATGATATGGGCATCTGGAAAAGGGCATTGAGCTCCAAAGAAATCATGAGGCTTTATAGTGAGTGCCCTTTGAAAATGTCAAAATAGGGCTTGTACCCAATTTTACATATTAGTCTTATTTATCCTACTCCAAGTTGCTAAAAGGTTTGCCAACCGGTAGATTGCCATTGCCTCTGCGCAGTAAATGTCATATTATCCCTGAATGATTACCCTGAAATATTGATTTTTATGAATTGGGGGCATATAATATGTTACAATATCTCATTAAAGTCTCATAATCGCATGTATGGCAAGTGAGAATGTTAATTTTTTTATCACAACCATCCCATAGTCTAGGGAATAGGTGTGTTAAGCTGATTTGCGGTAGCAAAAATAGCTTTTTTTTGGG
>JAEIOG010000183.1 GCA_016342495.1 Phycisphaerae bacterium | reverse complement strand
ATCCAAATTCCCAACAGTTTAAACAGCTTTTTCTGTGAAAAAATTAATTTTTTTTAACAATACTGTGAATGGTTACGGTTATGCTAATGGGACAGGCATTGATGCATCTGGGGGAGCTTTGTATATTGAATTAGAATCTCCAATGATTGTTAATTGTAGGTTCGTTGATAATTATGCTGATGATAGTGGCGGGGCTATTTATAGTAACTGGAGTACAGCAAGGCCAATTTTCCTTGAGAGTGAATTTCATGATAATCTTTCTGGCAACTTTGGTGGTGCGGTTTATTCATATTTCTCTGCTCCAGAATTTGTAAATTGTGTATTTGAAGATAACCACTCGGTTTCTGGGGGAGCTATTTATTCTGGAGCATACAATGCGACTCCCACATCAATAATAAACAGTGTTTTTAGTGGCAATGTTGCAGATTCATATGGTGGAGGTATCTATGTTGTTGCTGATGTAGTTGGAAATAAATTTGTAAGGAATTGCACATTTAGTAACAATATATCAACACTTGGTGTGGGCAATAGTGTCTACGCTGGGAATAGTTGTTTTAATGTTTTCAATTCTATATTGTGGGGTAGTTCATCAAACCAGATTGATGCAACTCATCCAAGCTTGCTTACGATACAGAATTGCTATATTCAAGATGGTAGCATAGCTGCACCGTTATTCGCAGATGATACAAATCCGGCGGGTACAGATGGTCGATGGGGAACTGGTGATGATGGTCTTAAGCTCAAGCAAGGTAGTCCTTGTATTGACCAAGGGGATATTACATATTTGCCGGAGGATATGTTTGATTTGGATGGCGATAATGATAAGACGGAACTTACCTCTATTGATTTTGCAGGTAGTATTCGTGTCTTGGGTGGCGATTTTGATATTGATAATTCTTGTATAATAGATATTGGTGCCTATGAAGTCAGTAGAATAATATATGTTGACGATGATAAGAACGGCAATGGTGAATCTTGGTTTAATGCGTTGGAATATCTTCAGGATGCCCTAGATATTGCTCAGGCAGGAGATCAAATTTGGGTTGCTGCTGGAATCTATTATCCTGATGATGTAGATCGTGGTAAATCATTTAATCTTAAAGCTAATGTTGCTATTTACGGAGGGTTTATTGGAGATGAAAATAGTATAGAAGATAGGGATTATTTTTCAAATAAAACCATTTTATCTGGTGATATTGATAAAGATTCGTTATTGAATAATGGAAATAGCTATCGTGTTGTAAACGGGGTTGCTGGTGCTGAGCTAGATGGGGTTACTGTAACTATGGGATACAATGATTTGTCACCGGGTAATGGGGCAGGAATATATATACCAAGCAATATGGAATTGAGGAATTCTATTGTTAAGGAAAATGAAGCTAGTGATTATGGTGGCGGGATATATGTTCATGAAGCAACAGCGCTAATAAAAAATTGCTTAATAGAGAAGAATCGTTCTAATAGAGGTGCAGGGATATCATATAAATCTACTCTATTGAACGGTATGACATATTTACATATCGACAATTGCACTGTAGTTAAAAATCATGCATTTAGTAGTATTGGCGGAATTTATGGAATTGATTATGATTCTTGTGTTCTTATCGAAAACAGTATTGTATATTCGAACACAGTAGCTAGTCAAGTTAATTCAATACAGGTTTATTGCCTTGATCTTACAGTTTTTTATTCTAATATTAGTTATTTGACTGGAGGTGGCCTAAGTGTTACGGAATGCCAGTTGGGTGACCCATTATTTGTAGATATTTCCAATGGAGACTATCATCTTAAATCGGTTCAAGGACGGCTGGATGGTTTCACGGGAGAATTAGAGTTTGATGATGTAACAAGCCCATGTATCGATGGTGGTTATCCAAATGCTGAGTATTCTAAAGAACCAATTCCTAATGGTAATCGTGTTAATATGGGTTGCTATGGTAATACAGCTCATGCGTCACGGTCGGAGAAAGGTTATATTACTGTAGATATAAATGGCCTATATGATAGAGATATTGGTAGTGGGAGATGGAAATTAATGGTTGTAGATAATGGCACATTGACAGACTACAATGGAATATGGTATTATGATGATGACACTGTAACTTGTGGGACAGGTAGTTATGCTGTTGTATTTGATAGTGTTAGAGAGTATATTAAACCATTAAATATTGCTGTTGTGGTGTCGAATGAAGTCACATCTTCTGCTGTAGGGACATACCAATTGCAGGAAGGTGCTTTAAGAGTAAACATAACTGATGTTTATGGCAATATATTTTCTGCTGGTAAGTGGCAATTGTACTCATCAAATGATGGTATAAATTATTTGCCTTATGATAGTATTTGGCGAGATGAAAGTGAAATTTTACACAATATTCCACCAGAACAAAAATTTCCAAATATGAGTTATAAAGTAGTATTCGACGTTATCTTAGGGTACGATACTCCATCTCCAATTAGTGTAAATATAGTTGGTGGCCAGACTGAAAATTATTTAGCAAAATATCTAGTAACAGGGATGACTTTTGGTTCTATTACTACTAACATTGTAGGTCCTCCTGAAGCTCAATGGACAATATCAAAAGGTAATTTCAGTGAAACAGTAACTGGTTCTGGTACTTTAGCTAATATTCCAATAGACAGTGGTTATGAATTAGTTTTTTCTCAATGCAGTGGAATGTATACCCCTTCGTCTGTTAAAAATATAACGATTAATACAGCGGGAAATAATTACAACGGTGTTTATTCTCCAACAGGTGATGTTTATGTTTCTGGGCTTGGTAGTGATTTAAGTAACTATGGTGGTTCGAATTCTCCGTATAAAAGTATCGGTTATGCAGTAAACAAGGTTGCAGATGGTCAGAGAGTAATAGTAAAGGATGGTACCTATACCGATAGTGGTAACATAAATATTAGTATTACTGGCAAAACGATAATCGTCAAAAGTGAAAGCGGCAACTACAACGGTTGTATAATTGATTGCGACGGTTTAGGAAGAGCTTTTTCTGTTTCCACTAATTCTACTATTTCTGGATTTACAATAAAAAATGGCTCTGGCTATAATGGAGCAGGCATTTATGTCAATACGTGCCTTCCAACTATTGAACATTGTAATTTTATTAATAATGATGCTACTACAAAGGGCGGGGCGATTTATTACCACAATGGTGGTCTGGGAGGAGAAAATAATGGCACTTTGAAAAATTGTTATTTTGGCGGAAATTCGGCTGGAGGCACTTCTTCAATAATTGGTGGTGGAGCCATTTATTTTAGTGGCAATTATTCTTTAATTATGTCTAATTGTATCCTGGGTACAAATGGTTGGACTGCTAACACTGGAGGGCCAAATGGTGAGTCAGGAGAATTTTATTCAACAAGCGGGGCAACATTGACTAATTGTTATGTTCGTGGTGGTGCGAATGGCCCATATACTAAAGCTGGAACATCTATAGTGGTTAACTGAAAAATATCTTCTTTAATATTATCACAGGAAATGGTATAATAAAGGATAAGTAAATTTTGTCATTTTTTTATCCTTTGCTTCTTGCGAAGGGTCTAAAAAACATGATTTTATTAAGATTGAACTGTACATAGCATTGGTTTTGGGCTTTAGTTGTTATTATGTTGATAATGGTTAGAGCAAACAGGTATAGGCTGAATCGTTTTTTTGAGGCAATAGCCTCGTATAGGAGAATAATTTGTTAATATACAGCAGATATATAAAATTTGTAATGGTAGCTGTAATGATTTTAATGGTATTTTCTACAGCGTCCTTTGCAGGTCCCCGATATGAAATTATTGACCTTGGCAGTTTAAATGGTCAGGGAGGCAGAGCAGCCAGCATCAATAATCATGGTCAGATAACAGGCACATCTAGTTTTGAACCAGGTGATGGGAGGCTTTATCATCATGCTTTTATTTGGGAAAATGGTGTTATGACTGATATTGGTACTTTGCCAAATGGTTATAGTTATCATCCAATATCTATCAATGATTCTGGCCAGATCATTGGGCATTATTATGGTTTTGAGGGACAATTTAATTCATTTATGTATCGACCTGATACTGGGATGATACATTTTGATTATCGAACTACCAGTCAGAATAATTCTAATCAGATGCTGTGTCGGAGTAATTTATACGAAACATTTTTGTGGGACAATTCAACGATTACTTCAATGCCAGAGGGTGGTTTGATGATTAATAATGTAGGCCAGGTTGCAGGCCTCAATAGCCAAGGGCAGGCATATGTTTACGATATGAATTCTGATCAAATGCAATATTATAAATCCTCAGATAGTGATGGTTCTCTTATAACTGCAGATATTAATGATCTTGGCCAGGTAGTTGGTTACTCCTACGGTCATGAGCGAAATCATGCTTTTTTGTATGATGGTCAAAATGTGATTGATTTGATTAATGGTCCAGATAGATATTCTAATAAAGCCAATGCGATAAACAATTTGTCTCAGATAGTTGGTAGTTCTGAAGAGCAAGCTTATATTTGGCAGGATGGAACGCTTGATTTCCTTGATGACCTGCTAGATGATGATTCGGGTTGGCAACTAATAAACGCTAACGATATTAATGATCATGGTCAAATTGTAGGTTACGGCATATATGAAGGGCAAGGACGTGCTTTTTTACTTAACCCCGTACCCGAACCTGCAACTCTTAGCCTCGTATTGCTTGGCGGATTATTGATGCAACGCAGACGATGATTGTATTGCTATAATTTGATTTTAAAATAGAAATGGTGCTAATGTGTTTTAGCACAGGAGATAAATATGAATAATCATAAACGAACATTGTTAGTGGTATTAGCATTTTTTGCATTCTTTTTTTTGACACAAACAAGGGTAATGGCTCAACAGAATGAAACATTAAATCAAGCCAAAGGTGGAGTTGTTGACCAATTTGGTAAACCTGTCACAAATGCAAATGTACATATTAGATATTATGATTCATCCCAATCAAAAAAAATGATTAGTGCAATTGCCCAAACCAATGAAGTGGGTGTTTTTATGCATAAAATCCCAGCTTCGAAATTTGATATTTTTACTGTAAAGAAACGTGGCTACGAATATGTTGAACAAACAGAATTTATGAAGAATTCTATAGGTAAGCCAATTCTTATCGAGGTTTATAAAGATGTTCCAGCTGCAGAGTTAGTTTGTAAAACTTTTAAATTTGAATATAGCGGCCAAGATCCGAAGGATTATAATATTGATGTTCTCAAAAACGGTAAATTATTGTCTCCAGAATTGATGCTATCGGTGCCAGATGTGAGCAAAGATAATGCGCAAAACAACGAAAAATTTGTACAAATTAGAGAAGCAAATACAGCATTGAGCCAACTGGAGGCTAATAATGATGTAAGATTAAGCATAAAATTAGCTCCCAACAAAAATAGTTATATTGTAACGCTTACAGTATTCGAGCCTTCATCTGGAATTGTCCTGAACAATAGAAAATTAAAATGGACACCAGCTAAAGGCTATCAAAATAAAATTAGCCTAAACGTGCCAATCAAGCCATCAAAATCCGCAAAACGAAAACAGTCAACTCCAGTTCATCATATTTACCTCAAGACCAGGCAAGGCACAACTTATTCTAGGCTTGACTTTTATCCCAAAATCGAGGGCGAAAAGCTAATTATAAATATCCAATC
Source organism: Phycisphaerae bacterium (assembly GCA_016342495.1). Classification (GTDB taxonomy): domain Bacteria; phylum Planctomycetota; class Phycisphaerae; order Sedimentisphaerales; family SM23-30; genus JAEIOG01. The sequence continues at coordinate 1,014 of JAEIOG010000183.1, read as the reverse complement.
TTGGTCTAATGATAAAAGTTCGCAGAATTTAAAACAAATTGGTTCGCGACAGACAATCCCTCAGAATAGTTGGAAATTTAAAGAAAATCGAAGAATCAACAACAAACTTCAAAGGATACATGCTGATTAGGTTAATTCAAGCAAGAATTACAATGCATCTTTGGGATGTGGTTGCAATTAGGATGTATCATAAGTATTTGTTTTCGCAGGTATTAAAACACTTGTTGACAATGGTTAATGAGCTGGCAGTTCGGTTGTTAAGCCTACAAACCACAAATTAGTATACTACTCATAGCTTGCAAATTCTAAGCTGTTATAGGTAAAAGTCTTATGACAGCTTTTTTTATTTCGGGTACCCGAAACATTTATAAAGATCAAATTCTATATAATATTAATTAAACGTGGAACGCACAGCCATATTAAATCTGTGCAGAAAAAATGGAAAGAATATACAGAAAACAGCCAATAACTAAAGATATCCAAAACAAGCTAATGAATTATTTCAACCAGAATAAGGCTGGAGATTGGTTTATCGAACTGGGAAACTATGCTTTGGATTTCAGTAGGAAATATAAATTTATCAAGTTCACAAAAAGCTTTATCGTTACAGAGCATGATGGCCGAAAAGTTCTTATAAAGGTCGAACTATGTGATAGTGGATATAAAAAAGATTATATTGTCTTTGCTGATGGTCGCCACTTCCAGGAGATTATCGATTATTGATATTCCCTTGAATTAGAGTGTGGTGTGCCCATCCCGAAATGTATTATGGCAAAAATATTAAGATTAAAATCAGATGTAAAAAATGGTAAAGATTATTATCGCTACCTGATCAAGCTCCCAGCCAAAGCTCTAAAAAAGTTCGAGCATCTAAATCAGGAGCTGGAAATCAAGATCACCAAAACTAAAATCATTATTTCTCCTTTGCCCTCAGGTCGGTGTAAACGCCGGCGAAAAAGTGCAGCGCATGTCGGGTCGGTTTAAAAGTGTAGCGCCTGTTAAAAAGGGCCGATG
>JAEIOG010000016.1 GCA_016342495.1 Phycisphaerae bacterium | reverse complement strand
ATCATAATAAATATATCCTCGCCCTCAAGTCTAATTAATGACAAGGAATTGTCTCACCCATTCTGGCACAGAGGGACGCCAAATCTACAACAGTAGAAATTTAATGGGTTGTCTAGACTATACAGAGTATGTATTCCAATGGACTATCTACAACAGTAGAAATTTAATGGGTTGTCTAGACCCTCAGGAGGTGATGTAGAGTGGATCATCTACAACAGTAGAAATTTAATGGGTTGTCTAGACTAAGGTTTGGTCAACACATAGGCGATAAATCTACAACAGTAGAAATTTAATGGGTTGTCTAGACACACCTTGACAGTGTTTTAACCGCTGTATCTACAACAGTAGAAATTTAATGGGTTGTCTAGACTACCTAATATAGCTGCTGAATATGTACTATCTACAACAGTAGAAATTTAATGGGTTGTCTAGACCGGCCTTAAATAAGACGTGGCAAGTTGTCATCTACAACAGTAGAAATTTAATGGGTTGTCTAGACCGTGCTAAATTACTCTGCTGTTGCTGTCATCTACAACAGTAGAAATTTAATGGGTTGTCTAGACATAAGGTTCCTTCAACGCATAGGCGATAAATCTACAACAGTAGAAATTTAATGGGTTGTCTAGACTTAGCATATGGGGAAGCCAGCTTGTAAAATCTACAACAGTAGAAATTTAATGGGTTGTCTAGACTTAATGAGTTCTAGGCTAAATTCAGAAAATCTACAACAGTAGAAATTTAATGGGTTGTCTAGACACTAATCCAGCACGCCTGGCCCGTTGCTATCTACAACAGTAGAAATTTAATGGGTTGTCTAGACTCAGTAACGAGGTACTAGAAGTGACCGGCATCTACAACAGTAGAAATTTAATGGGTTGTCTAGACGAATACAGTTATTCGCCAGCTCAGGTATCTACAACAGTAGAAATTTAATGGGTTGTCTAGACTATAATACTGGGGTAATGAACCGTGTGAATCTACAACAGTAGAAATTTAATGGGTTGTCTAGACTATGTAGGAGATAGTGATATGGATATGGTTATCTACAACAGTAGAAATTTAATGGGTTGTCTAGACCTTGAGGTTATCGCAAACGGCAGGCCGAATCTACAACAGTAGAAATTTAATGGGTTGTCTAGACTTTTCATTCCATTCTGGCCTTTTGGCCGTATCTACAACAGTAGAAATTTAATGGGTTGTCTAGACATGTTACAACACAAGCCGCCACAGGACATCTACAACAGTAGAAATTTAATGGGTTGTCTAGACGGATTAACAAACCCATGATATGCACAATCTACAACAGTAGAAATTTAATGGGTTGTCTAGACTTTTTTCTACTCATACGCCATCCTTAAATCTACAACAGTAGAAATTTAATGGGTTGTCTAGACCAAATTTACCTAAGGATATTGAAAGGCAGATCTACAACAGTAGAAATTTAATGGGTTGTCTAGACCTATTATAGGAAATAAATATAATGGAATATCTACAACAGTAGAAATTTAATGGGTTGTCTAGACATTGAATATCTAGTTGCTTCTTTAGCCTATCTACAACAGTAGAAATTTAATGGGTTGTCTAGACAATATGATTCTTTAAGCTCTATGCCTAATCTACAACAGTAGAAATTTAATGGGTTGTCTAGACGTTATATCCATCGCACAAAGTCAGCGGATCTACAACAGTAGAAATTTAATGGGTTGTCTAGACCAAAACCTTTAATATAGGAGTTTTATAAATATCTACAACAGTAGAAATTTAATGGGTTGTCTAGACTTATAGCGATACATGCGTCGCTATGCGGCGGATCTACAACAGTAGAAATTTAATGGGTTGTCTAGACTTTTTTTACCGTGATATTATCTGGCCCGAATCTACAACAGTAGAAATTTAATGGGTTGTCTAGACAATACCGGGTATCACCAAGGATTGTACAATCTACAACAGTAGAAATTTAATGGGTTGTCTAGACAAAAAGGAATTAAAAATGAAAGATATAATATCTACAACAGTAGAAATTTAATGGGTTGTCTAGACGTTTAACTTTAAGGAAACAAGTACTAGATCTACAACAGTAGAAATTTAATGGGTTGTCTAGACATATAAAATCTAAATGAAAGGGTATTAAAATGATCTACAACAGTAGAAATTTAATGGGTTGTCTAGACGGTGGATTATTACTGTTTTAGGATTAACATCTACAACAGTAGAAATTTAATGGGTTGTCTAGACTCCAATAAACTCACTACTTTCAGAACATCTACAACAGTAGAAATTTAATGGGTTGTCTAGACAAACCTATCACAAAGCCCACCGCATCAATCTACAACAGTAGAAATTTAATGGGTTGTCTAGACAGAGCTTATCAGGAAATAACAACAAGTCATCTACAACAGTAGAAATTTAATGGGTTGTCTAGACATTATGAGTTACCCAAAAGTGTCAAAAAAATCTACAACAGTAGAAATTTAATGGGTTGTCTAGACCTACTTCTACTGATGAGATTGCAGCGGGAATCTACAACAGTAGAAATTTAATGGGTTGTCTAGACTCTATACCTTTTTTGGCTTTCCAAGGTTGATCTACAACAGTAGAAATTTAATGGGTTGTCTAGACCCTAATCTAAGTTTCCTCATCCGTGCATCATCTACAACAGTAGAAATTTAATGGGTTGTCTAGACAGCTATGATGGTAAAGGAAAGTTATGCATCTACAACAGTAGAAATTTAATGGGTTGTCTAGACTATTAGTATTTCGCCAGTATTAGTAGATCTACAACAGTAGAAATTTAATGGGTTGTCTAGACGGGCGTGTTCTTTAATAAGTGAATATGAATCTACAACAGTAGAAATTTAATGGGTTGTCTAGACGCAATAAATGCAATTCTCTTGTTTTTGTATCTACAACAGTAGAAATTTAATGGGTTGTCTAGACCTGTAACTCAATATCAACAACTTCCGTGATCTACAACAGTAGAAATTTAATGGGTTGTCTAGACAATATGGGAATGCCAGGAAACTCCAGAAATCTACAACAGTAGAAATTTAATGGGTTGTCTAGACGTAGTGGCGAGTTATCAGTTTTATGCAATCTACAACAGTAGAAATTTAATGGGTTGTCTAGACACAATATGCTCAATCAAGAAGCCGATTTCATCTACAACAGTAGAAATTTAATGGGTTGTCTAGACTCTGCGCATAAAAAAAGCATAGCTAATCTACAACAGTAGAAATTTAATGGGTTGTCTAGACTAAGTTTGTATGTCATAATCTTACAGCATCTACAACAGTAGAAATTTAATGGGTTGTCTAGACCAAAAATGACAACAATAATCACACTAAATCTACAACAGTAGAAATTTAATGGGTTGTCTAGACCGACGAGCAGAGAATCATCGAGCTTATATCTACAACAGTAGAAATTTAATGGGTTGTCTAGACCTTCTAAAGTAGAAGCTACACGTAGTACATCTACAACAGTAGAAATTTAATGGGTTGTCTAGACGATTTTACTTATTATAATGTGCGGGGCGATCTACAACAGTAGAAATTTAATGGGTTGTCTAGACAATAAAATCATGAACATTGACCTTTACATCTACAACAGTAGAAATTTAATGGGTTGTCTAGACTTAACCAAAACCGGCGACGGTTTATTAAATCTACAACAGTAGAAATTTAATGGGTTGTCTAGACTATATCGAGGTGACCAGAATGGGGCCAAGATCTACAACAGTAGAAATTTAATGGGTTGTCTAGACTCCCACCTATCACATACTGCATACCATCTACAACAGTAGAAATTTAATGGGTTGTCTAGACAGGTCCCATTGAAAAAACGTGTATAATGGCTCAAAAACGCAGTTATATAAATAAAAAAAACGTTCTTCAGCCGCAAAACACGGCTAAATCGGCCATTAAGACCGAGGTTTGTAATTTTTTGTTTATTAATCAATGATAACGACCTCCTGGTCTTCATTTTTGGCATAGCCAAAAGAGTATTTTTTACAATTTTTACTCATATGAAAAATAAAAACGCTGTCGGTCTGTTCAAATTTTTTACCAAATTTATTTTGTATTTCAGAGATAATATTTTCCAGCACTCTTTGACTATTTGTAACCTGAAATACAGAATATTGCAAGCGAAATCCAAATTTTGACAGAAATTTTGAAAAACGAGTTCGTAACTTGTCATTACTAATATCATAAGACACTAAAAGCATATTATTCTCCTAAATCTTAAAGACCGGGTATTGCTCCAGAGGTTTATTTTTCATAAAACTGCGATAATAACTTTGGACATACAGGAATATTTCCTGTTTTCTGGCCATCAGTGGTTCCAGTAACCAGGCGATATAAGGACTGGCCTGTTTACCAAATAAGGAATATTGACCTTGTTTGATATAAAAATCATCCTCATTTACCTGGCCAAGACTATGAGCCTTGCGAATCCGGGCATCAATTAATGGGCGAAACGGCTCGACCAGATCACATACCAGTGACTTTCGCTGATAAAACTGCTGATGATAAATACCTTTGTATAAATCAAAGCCATAAATATTTAGCAGACCTTCAATCATATTAAATAGCAGGGTATAGCCAATATCCATCAGGCAGTTAATGGTATCATGTTTTACCCGAGGCCGCCGGGCGATCCAGTTAAGATCAGCAAAATAAGCCTGAAAATACTGGCGGGAAACAATACCTTCCAGCCCCAGTAATTCCTGCAGGTCTGGCTGGGTGGTTACTACCGCTAGGCGATATTGCTTAATAGAAGCTATAGAATCTTTAAGCTTATCATTTTTGTTACGCAAAGCTTTTAAGGTATTAAGCTGATTATCAATTTTATTAGCGACAATATGATGGGCAATATCAAGGGCTTTATAGTCATATTGTTTTTTACGCAACATGACATTACCTCGTGCCGGACAGCACCATGAGCCATAGACCCGCAGACTGTGAGTCATCAGCACAATGGTAAAACCAAACTTCTCGGCCCGCTGTAATAAGCCGGAAGTTATTGAAATATGACCAATGACAAATATCGCAAATAATCTATAGCAGGTAGATTGATGTTTGATTTTGCCATCAGCATCTTTAATGATAATATTATCATTTTTGAAGCTGAGCTTTTCGCCATGACTGAGCAAAGCAAAAAGTATCTGCTTTTGCTTGAATTCTGGTGCACTTAACATGATTTGTTATCCGTTCTATAGTTTTTAGGTATATAATGATTGATCACAAATAGTTTCGTAGATACAATTTTTGCATTTTTCGGGATTATCCTGGGCATGGTCAGATAATTTATAGGTTTTTATCTTGTATACGGTCTGCTCAAATTTTCCCAGCATTTCCGGATTATCTTCAGGCAGCTTTACCGGATAGACTTTATTATCATCGCTGCTGTAGAAACGCATAGTTTTGACAGTATGGCCCATTTCCGTTAATGAAAAATACTGGGCATAAAGCTGAAAGATATAGCCATCATAAATAACAGCGATATATTTTTTGCGTTCGGTAAGCAAACCTATGTCGATATCAAAAATATCTATCTTGCCGCAAATACCGTATTGCTGGCAATAAATATCTATGCCTTGCAATACATTTTTGCGGGTTGAATAGGTTTGATTATCTACAGCTTCATGGACGGCCTTGCCATCTATCTGAGCTTTGCCCTGATATAGACGGGTTGAAATCCGGCCATGGAGCTGATGAAAATATATCGAGCGCGGACAAAAAACAAAATCATTCAAATACGAAATTGGTATATAACTTTCCATAAGCTACTTCCTTTATTAACTTGCCAAAGAACATCTTCTCCCGATAAAGCTGGAACTATATGATATTATAAATCAAGAATACATAAAAGGTAAAAACTGGTTAATAATATCTATATTTTCGGCTTCACAATGAGAAATAAGTGTGTCTTTGCCACCTAGAATATCAATAAAACTTCGGAAATAAATAGATTTGTTGACAAGATCATCATATGATTCATTGAAATCTATCAGTTGCTGCTTATATGAATCTATCTTTTGATCTTTCTTATAGGCAATTGCCAGCAGTAAAAGAATAGGGAGCGAAATCGTATTTAGTGTAAAGCTTTTCTGCTGACATATATCAATAGCCTGTTTGAAAAGTTTTGCCGCCTTTTTATAATCTTCACAATACATAAAAAGTATCCCCAGATGCTTATAAATCAATTCGAAAGGATGTTCATCCGCAAAACGTTTTTTATTAATTTCTTTGACTGCTTTGTTTAGTAAATCCACATTAACCTGTTGACTGTCAAGCAGTCTCAAAATCATAGAAAAATCAAAGGCATCCCGGTCAGAATGTTTTAGGGTATAGAACAAAGCTTCTTCTATTTTATCGGGCAAATCTCGGTCAAATTTTCGCAATAGCTTATATGCTTTACAATTATCACTTTTATACCAGTAAAGGGTAGCCAGATAATTTATTGTCCGCCGATCATCACTTGCCCCCGGCAAATGCTCCAGAGCTTTATTAAAATATTGCTCTGCAATTTCATAGTAATCCTGACCAGCGACTCTACCTGCAAAAGCATAAGCCTGCCCCAAAGAGCTGAGCATTTTGTGCAATAGATAGCATTTATCATTTTGGTCAAATATTCCTTCATCCTTAGTCAGTGACAAAAAGGTTTCATATTTTTCAACATCATCGCTGAAACCATTGATGATTTCCAGAAAATTATACTCATTGAACCAATCATTATAAGCCCGGTTTCTAAGTTCCAGAATATTGGTGTAGTTATTAAAGAGTGATAATTCTGACTGGCCAGACATATTTCGTTTGATTTTTTGTAAAATCCCCACAGCCTTGCCAGTTTGGCCGCTATGGTTGGCACAAAGCAGCAAGCCGTTTAATGCAAGATTTGTAAACTCATGCTTTTGATTCGAAATTTTAGATAATTCAGTAAATATGGCCTCTGCATCAGCAAGAGCGTTTTTATTGTTTGTACGGATTTTGACAAGATTATAGGCAATATTTAAGAAATAGCGAATCTGATCATTCTGGTCTGGAGCTAATTCAGTTAATTTATCTAAGACTTTTTGCTTATCTTCTTTATTAACTGCAATTTTATAGGCAGTAGCATATTCACCATTGCCAATGAGTTCATTATAAAAATCATTATAGTTATCACGATATTTATTAAAAGAAACCTTATTAGGCCTGGTCGTTTCTATCTTGTCAAAATCATCTTTCCGGAGAAAATAGCAGGCAATATCAGCTAAATCCAGAAGTAACTTTCGATCGCATGGAAAATCAGATTTAACTGTCAGATTTTTCGCTTCTGAACATAAATCCTGAAAATATTTTCCGAGTTCCGCATGGTAACATGCGTGGTCAAATTCCATTTGCGAACATGTGCCTGATCTTTTAGCAATCAAAAAATTAAATTCTATCTCCGTATCATCATTGATAAGTTCGACAGCCTTTTGAAATAAAGCCCCCAGACATGCCCCATATCTATCCTGTTCATTGGCATCACCGAAAGTAAATTGTTCATTAATACTTTTTATCTTAAAACAGGCAATATTTTCTACGATAGTCTTAAAGCCATCTATAAATTCTTTGCGGATATTTTCGGGAATTCGTTTATATTTTTCTCTGTTTGCCTTATCTGGAAAATTTTCCGGATGTAGCAGTTCTGCAGCATGAATATCATTTTCGCCCAAATCAATTTCTTTATGATTGTCACGAAATCGGGTGATCCTTTTTTTTATTTGACCTTTTATTTCATTCGGCGATTTTTGGGTTATATAACCACCTACCATAGATATATGCGATTCAGTATGTTTAAACTGACCGCTCTCATCAATATATAAATAATATTTTTTCATAATTAATTACCACTCTTTATTTCATTAAAAATTTCAAAATATTTTTTTACCTGAGGATTATAGTCGGCCTGGCCAGCATCATGCCTTTTATTAAGAATTTTCTCTATCTGTTCAATCTGGCTCCTGGATAAATCCTTTGCCTTAAGTTGCTTTAAGATATTAGATACTTCTTTGGCTTTTTTATTTAGCAATAATTTGATGAGTTTATCTATTTCAGTGCCTTGGCTGTTTTTCTGTGCTTTATCTTTCTTCGGTATTTCAAGTGAAAAGCCCTGATATTTTTTAGGTTGTCTGTACTCAGTTTGAGGTTTCGATTTACCATTGGTTCCTTTATACTGTTTCTTATTTTCTCCTGTAAGTATTTTCAATTGTTCAATATTTTTATAATCTTGTATTTTTTTAGCTACATTATAGGCTGCTATTTTATCGGGGTCATTTATTTCTTTCAGGAAATCTGTCTTTCCCTCAATATTTTCGGTATCAAAACCGCAAGGTTCATTCTCACCGCAAATATATCTGTGTTCCAGAAACTTTAATTTGTCTTTTCTCGACTTGTCCCATGTCCAGCTTTCGCCGCAATAGGGACATTGTGCACTGGTTTCACTTTTATCTACGAAAACAAGAGCTCCCAGCTGGGATGATTTGGCTTTACCATCTCTCCTGAAACGCTCCCTGATTTCTATAATGTCTTTGATGTGCGGTGGAACCTTCCCCACAGTTTGAAATTTATCAATCAATGCCCGTTCCAATGGTCTAGAGATATTTATATTCATTTGCGAAAAATGTTTCTTTATGGTATCGTCTTCCAGATCTTCCAAAACAATAATTCCAGGATATTGCTTTTGTAAATAACAGACTACCCCTACCATATTGGCAGCTATTGCCTTTCTTAGATTATTGATCTTAGCGATTGGCGGGACATGTTTGTAAGGATTGCTGGATTGCTTGGATTTTTCTTCTAGCAGGTTATCAAGGTAGCTTTGTAAATTGTCTTTGATATTATCCCGGGTATAGACAATATCATCCTTGACCAGTAAACCTTCAAAGTTTCTGCCATGCTTGCCTTCAAAAAAGTAGATGGTATTTCCTTGCTCTGTTCTCAGTTCAATCGATTTAAATGAATCAGTATTGTCACTAGCCCACTTCAATTCCTTATTCTGATCTGTTATTTTGCCATCGGCAACCAGCTCAAAAAGTACACGCTTGGCGGCTTCTTTCTTCAGTTTCAGAAAAGTCAGCACATCGCCATTGAGAATAATCTTATCTTTTATCACCTTGGCGGTAGTCAGGTCAATACAGCTGCAGTTTTTTTTATCAAACCAGCTGGCATCTTCGATCTTATCAATAAAATATGATAGATTTGCGATTATTCGTTTTTCTTTACGGTTTTCATAGGGGATATTTTCCATATCCGATTTTTGTTTTTGATCATACCATTGTTTTTTCAATTCATATACTTTAATATCCTGCTGGCCTTGCGGGAAAGATGGTTTCAAGTAAGATTTGCCATTATAATTATATGTATCATTCTGGTCAAATTTGGCAATACAAAGAGTACTCAGCTCAATATTGCCACGATCTATGCCATATTTATAGGTTCCCTGCCAATTCTGTTCATTGAATTTTTGATTAAAGTTATTTATCTCCTGGCAGATGTCTTCTGTTTTGGCAAATGCCAGTCGCGGATACCTTTTGCCGGCATTTAAAGTAAAAGTAAAACCTGCGGTGTATTGCTCCTGAAGAAAGCGATTTTTCACCTTGGAAAGATCAAAACCTTTATTCTCCATATATTCTGTCAATTCTTCATTTTTCTGACGAAAACGTATCTTTATCTCTGGATTTAGACGTATGTTTGCATCTCCCATCCAAAAGGCATCCCAGATTTCTCTGGTATGGGTTTTGCCCTTAGTTTCAGCTGTCTGATGGGTGTTTTGATTTCTTTTCTCAAGATCATAGGAGGTTATCTTAAATATTAATATATTATAAGTATTAATTGCATTATCTGCAGATTCTGCTGACAAGGCAATTGGCTCCATATAATAGCAAGCTTGCTCCAGAGCTGCCTCAAACTTGTTCAGATCGTCTGTATTCTGTAGTTCGCTGAGATCAAAATGTTGCAAATCAAGAATATCATGTGCATATTTGCTTTGCATCAGTTTTTTCAAAAACTCCAGTGCTAAAACATCCTTGCTTCTATCCGCATTGAAATTGCGGTTATTCTGATCATTTGTTGCTTTTTTGACTCCACTTTGAAGAGATTTCAATTCTCCTGGCATATTTTCTACAAAACTGCTTTCTTCTGCAAAACACAGTTTATGCAGGGCCCGCATGGTCAAAGAGTGAGGGGTATGTAAAATGCATAAGCTTTGCTTATCGGCGGTAATACTATCGTGGAATTCCTGCATTTTATCCTTGGGAATAAGCCATAAATGTTTTTCGCTACCATTGTCGAAAATAAGTGACCAGTATTTCAGATTTCCACTTTCGATCTGCTCTCGCTTGATTCCATTTATCTTTGCCAGCATCTTGCCCCTGTCAATAGCAATTTTCTTGTATTCTTCGCAATATTTCCAGTATGTTTTAAAATACATATCATGAGTTTTCCCTCTGGTTTGTTTAATAAAATAGTGTCCTCGCTGCTGTTTGAGGTTTTTTATTTCCTTTTTTAACTCCAAAGACAGATTATTGCTGCTATCCTTATTTTCATTGAGTTTCTCAATCTGGAGAGTCAATTCTGTAACCTTTTCCAGGCAATTATCATCACAGTTATCACCAAAAAGATCACATTCTTCCTTTATCCTCTCTTTAGAGGCATGAGTATTTATCAGTTCATAGAGTTTACTTTTTTGGTTCGCCTTGTTCTCTTTATATTCAGTATATTTATGCTCCAATTCATCCAGTTTTATTCCCAACCCATCGATTTCCTTTTGGTAATTCTTAGGCTTTTTATTGACAGTATAATAATTCATACTGCCCTGAGCTATAACAAGCCCGGCAGATTGAGCGGGAAGATATTCATTGATACCAGCGGTTAGCTGTTGCTCAAATTCATTAACAAGCTTTTGCAGGTTATTCTGTAATGACTGATTTGCTTTATGATTAGCGTATTCGCAAAAATCTTTGACAAATACAAAATAACCTTTGCTGTTAATAACAGTCAAAATGTTCGCTATTTCACTTCTCCTGCTTTTTTGATGATCAGCATAAGAAACAACTTGCTGGAGACTACTTAGTTGCTCTCTAAAATCTTCAAACCATTTACATAAAGGCGTTTGTATGTATTTATAATCCGCTAGAGAAGAATCTTTGCCCTGTCTTCCGAATGCATAAAAGTCATTTTTGAAATATTGACGTAGCCATTGCTTTTTGATAGAAATATGTTTGGTTAAGACTTTCTGCCCATTTCTTCTATTCAAAGTTCCATCATCGTTGACGATGTAGATAAACTTTTCAAACTCATCTGCCAATAAATTGCCAGTTTCAATCAAATTTTTCGAATTTGCCTGCCCTTGAGGAATAGCAGGCAAGGGGCCAGCTAAATGTTCCAACTTGAACCTTAAAGCTTTATTGTATGAATACTCTGATACCGAATTTTGTTTTATATCTTTATTCATGATAATTTCTCCATATCTTAGGACACTTTATTTGTTCTGTACAAAATCAAACCATTCGGAATTTTTAATTGCCGATGGCTTCCCAGCAGTATTGATCTGTTTTAAAGTTAGAAGTCCTTTACGAGCAATATTATACGCACCATTGGCATCAGCATCGATAGGCAATGGAGAATTATTCATTGTTTCATATTGACGGGAATCGAAGAAAATACCCTCGTCATTGGCAACCGGCGAAAGTATGAAATCCTTTTCAATGCCATTGGATTTATAGGTATGACGCAACTGTAAAGTTAACGATAAATAAAACAGTAAAGAACTAAAAAAAGTTTTGTCTTGCTGGTTTACAATAGTATCTTTAAGATTATTACCGCTCGCATAATCAATACCAGCTTTGTCAAATAAAGTTTTTAATTCAGCGGTGACATCATAACATTTATAATCCATATCAGCTTTATTATAGCGATAACGCTGATTACCATGAGTACAAGCTTTCCACTTGCCACTGTCGCCATTGCGGAATTTTGCATAATCAAGGTAAAATTCAAAATAATTCTTTTGATAATTGTAAGAAATCGAATCGAATTTATTAAATAATTCCTGGCTTTTTGCCACTGATTCATAACGGGAATTTATGCGGCTGACAAAACCGGTAACCGGGTCAATCTTGGAGGTATAGTCAGAAGTTACATAAAACAGGAATCCGCTTTGTTTGCCAAGCTTTTGAAATGATTCAAATGGTGCTGTAAGTTGGTAACCACCCAGATAATGTCCGGCCTGGCCGAAATCTTTATCTTTAAATACAAGATAATTAAGCTTGTCGATAAGTGATTTTTCAAATTTCTGATATACCTGTTTTTCAACTTTTATTCTGCCGCGTTTAAAGCCAAAATTCAAATCTTCTAGGCAAACCACAGCATTATGCTTAATCATCAGGGTTGCCAGTTTGTGGACGACATGGGAAAGGTAGCCAGCTTTTAATTCCTTGATATTTTCGACCGCAGACCATGTTTTGCGGGCGACATCTCTTTGCTTTTCCTTGTCATCCAGCAAGCTATGATAATCGGTTTGCTTTTGAACTTCTTTGCCATTACTAGTTAAACTGTTGGCGATGGTATTGAGACTACCTTGTTCGATAATATTACTATTTTGATCTATTACAGAATAATACAGCAAATGCCGTTCACCCCGGTCAATGCCAATCATGTTTATATCAGGATTACCAGCAAGATAGGCATTGACCCCATCATTAAATTTACCAAAGCCGCCTTGCTTAAAATTAATCGTAATGGGACAATGGAAAAAGAACTTATCCTGGGTAAAACGCCGGTCTTTGATAATGTCATAATCAAAGATGCTTTGCTTCTTGGCATTTAAGGGGTTTTTGTTTCTTACAGGCTTATTGGCAGGATGAATCACAACTTCAGTTCTCTTTAACGAAGCGGGCCGAAAAAATATTTCAGCCTGACCGTTAAGTTTTAAAACTACATCTGAGAGATTTTCTTTGCTGAACAGCAATTTCCAATAACTGGTATGCAGGTTCGGGCGGCCTTTGCTATAGGGTGAGAAATCCTTGCTGTAGATTTCAAATAAGTAAAGATTGCCGGATGCGATCTGCTCTTCAATATAGCTGGTTTTGATTTTGTCAAATGATAAACAATAACCTTGATCAGCTACATCTTTATAAAACCGGCTGACATCTGGATATTGCGAGGTTCTTAAAAAATTAAAATTAAAATACTCATTCCATTCAGGATGTTTCTTTAGTGATTCTTTCATAAAATCAACCCATTTATGCATTGCTTCAGGATTTGCGGCATCTTTCTTAAATAAACCTAACTTGCGAATGTCTTTTACTTCTTGAGAAGGATTATATATTTCAATATTACTAGTAGCAAAAAATACTTTAGGCAACATTCTTGATGGGTCAGGTAATAATTTATATACCATCTTTTCAAAATAATCATCTGCAATATCAGCTAATATCTGTTGCTGTAAATTTATTTTGGTTTGGGTCTTGTTTTCACTATCGCTAGATTCTGGCTTGTAATTAAAAATATTATTAGCATTTTTTGGCATTATTCCCAGATAATATTTGCCATTGCGTAATAATAAAACCGATGTATTAGCTGTCTCTTTATTTACATCCCAGCCGTCCAGCAATGTACTGTTTTCAAAATTAATCTTAAATTTATCTGTCTTATACGGTTTTTTGGTAACATAGTTGCGAACTTTGTTATACAAAGTAATTGCATTGGCAAGCTGGTCATATAAAGCATTGAATGCATCATAAAAATCTGTGTTCTTTTCTTCCAATTGAATCATTTTGCCGCTTTTTATCATATACAGCGGTTTCACAAAATGGCCAATAGCTAAAACACTATCGAGGTATTGCTTGATTTTTTCTATTTGAATGAATCCTTTACCGCCATCAGGTAGATCCTTTCCAGGGGTCCGACGATCATTATCAAAATCATCCAATTCAAGAGTTGCTTTAGCTTCATGATATGCCTGTTGGAAAATATCTGTGAGCAGTTTTTCATCCTGAGAAAAAGTGTTAAAATACTGCAATAAGTCCTTCTGATTTTCAGGTTTGTCGATTGCTTCACAATAATAATCCAGTGTCTGTTGAACAAAACCTAGTGGATAATAATCTTGCTTAATTATTGTCTCAATCTGGTTTTCAGTTTTCCCAAGTTTATCCCGGCAGCAGTTACTTATCGCTTGCTTAATATATGACCAGTCTCCCCATAGTTTATTGGAAATGCCTGTCAAAGATAAGTCGTTCTTGATATAAATCGAATCCTGATTTTCTAAGATCAGGAATTCAGCAAGGCAATTCTGTAATTCAGTGATTATATCACTATCTGTTATTTCAGCATGAAATGCTTTAATTGCTTCAAATACAGATTTGCCATCATTGAATTCATCAATGATAAAACCGCTGGCCCGATCACTCAAAATTTGTTTATACAGTACCGTCATAAAAGGCAATTCACGTGCTTTAAGTTTATTTTTTTGTCTGTATTCATTGATAAGCTGATTAACCCCCTTGGCATTGATGTCATCAGATTTATGACCAATTGTTTCATTGTACCTGTCAATCCCGCTTTGGCCCAGATAGTTCAGAAACGAGGGTGGTGTAAAGTTTTCACCAAAAACAGACAAGCCATTGGCTAATTCAGGGTATTTTCCTTGAATCTGGACAAAACGCAAACAATTAGCGAAATGCTTTTCCATATTTTCATGGATAATTCTATAGGCAATTGCCGTAGAGTTAGCATCTTTGACATACAAATTATTGCGGTTTTCATTAAAACCCGTGAAATATGTAGTGAATTTATCAAAATTGGCAATATATTCACAGGCAGAATCAAATTCTTCCTGTGTGATTTCTTCATTATCCAGCCCGCTTCTTAGCCAGTGCCACAAGCGACCTTCGGTTTTGTTATTTCCCGATCCCACTTTATTAATAAGCTTGGAAAATTCGCCTTTATAGATGTAGAAGTCTTTGCTTCTCAAAGAAAATTCTTCTGCAATTATTTTTCTTAAGTTGTCCTGAATAGTTTGATAGGTTTTTTTTTCATCTTTTGTCGCATTTTTATTTTTAGCTGTTACATAAGCTTCAAAAGCTGAATTAATGCCATATTTCTCCACTTTTCCTTTAGCATTTTTCTGATCTTCAGCTGTCAAAATCGGCTCTGCCAGTACCGATTCAATGAAATGGCGATGATAATTATCCAGTATTTTCTTGATCTGCTGATAGTCATCCGCTCTTTTTTTGTCCTGAGCGACGATCTGTTTCAAGGCCTGATTCTTGAAATCTTCAATATGGTCGGCGGTTTCTCCCACAGGCCGCAATTCAAACCTTAAAGTCTTCGATAATGAATATTTTCCACAAAAATCACTTAATTTCCTGTTTTCTGCCATGGCAAGAACTCCTTAATAAGGATAATCTTTAAAATGAATGAACCAAAAAGACCTTGGAGGGACTGAAGTAGTCGTGACCGTCTAAAACAATTTCGATAATAATATTTTTTTAGAGACTGTCAAGTATTATCTCAGTTATAAATCCAAAAAAATATTTAAAGTCAAATAAATGTCGCAGATGGTTCGCAATAAAGCAACAGTAATAAATTGTTTTATAGAGCAATCAATCCAATAGGCCTAGAATCCCAATCTATATTCTATAATAACCACCTTGCGTAAAATGGATAATAACTCAAAAACTCACCTGAAATCCCCCATTAAACCAGCGACCTCCCTAATCACAAACTATTATTTAACAAATATTTATAAGTCGATTTTCAAATCAGGAAAGCTATCCTCGGTTAATTCTTTTATTGACAAGCACTTAAAATCTTGCGTAAAATGGTTATAGACAAAAAAGCAAAAAAACCGTCTTTTTATAACCCCCTTTATAACTTTTCGGGTCCTGTTAGTACACATAGTCATTTTTAGCCTTTTTAGTCAAACCAACATAACTAATTACTAACAAACAACTTACACGCAAAAACTTATTTTTCAAACACTTACAAAAAAATCATGTGCTTTATTCGGGACGTAGAGGCCGGAGGTTCGAATCCTCTCACCCCGATCTTAAGTCTTTTCCTATCAATAACATAAATCTTAAAATCATCGATAATTGTAGCAACTATGAAAACAAAATGATTAGTGCTTGGCTTTTTCGATTTCAGTAATGAGTTTTCCCTGACGCCAGATCCGTACCGTTCCGGTCGATTCACTTATTGTGATGGCTACACTTTTAGTCGCTGCAGTTATCGCCGCTGCTGCTGCATGTCGGGCGCCGAGCCCCTGAGGCAATTCCTCTTCGACTAATCGCGGCAATAGATATGTCCCAGCTGATACAATAGTGCCTTTGCCTTTGATAATAAAAGCTCCATCGATCGTGGAAAATTCCTTAACTGTTTCTTTCATACTGTCATCGAGAATATTGCACTTATCTACGGGATGCCCCTTGAATGGATTCATAATCATTTGTCGAATATTATGACTGACATTTGCGGTATCACCCACCACGAAAATCGCCCCAATGGGTTTTCCTTCACGGCCCTGAGCCGCTAATTCCAGGGCCAGGTTCAGCACCCGTTCAAAAACTGCCCGGCGAATATGTTCGGTCAATGGCCCCTGGTCAACGGTCTGGAACATTTCATATTCCCGACCGACCTCCACCACCATCAAGGTATCTAAAGACCCATCAGCCAAACCATTCAGCACAATAAAACGGTCAGCTGCCTTAAGATAATTCTTCGAAAAGCTGATCATCACCGCCATCTTCATCTGACCACTACGGGTCATCTTCACCGGAGACAGCAAAACAACTTTCGAGGTATATTCCTGTAATTTCTCGCTGAGCTCTTCGCTGCGGGTCACAAGAATAATATTAAACTTGCCTTTATAGTCAAGCTCGCCCAATTGTTCGATATCATCAAGACTATCGACAAAAAGCATCATCGCCTGCAGCTTGCCATCGGTTGCGACTTTGAAAGCTGCATCAATCATCAGTTGACCTACAGTTTTATCATCTTTTTTAGTTTTCTTCGCTTTATCCACCATAATAATTCTCAATTATAAATTGTATATTAAAATTCTATCCCAAAGAATCGTCGGCTATTATCGGTCGCCACTTGACAAAAATCTGCAAATGTCACCCCCTTCAATTCCGCCACCTTTTCTGCGGTATGAACCATCAACCCCGGATGATTAGGTTTTACATTTCGCTTGGGCATCGGGCTAAGATAAGGGCAATCTGTCTCCACCATTATCCGGTCCAAAGGCACATATTTGGCCGCCTCCTGTAGCTCGATAGCATTCTTAAATGTCACTGTACCGGAAAACGAGATCCAGCCACCCCGGTCCAGAACCTTCTTGACGATATCCTTATCGCCGGCAAAACAATGAAAAACCATCGAATTGCCACCTAAAAACTCATCCAGCACCGCAAAACAATCATCAAAAGCTTCCCGACAATGAATAACCGCCGGCAGGCCCTTTTCCTTGGCCATCACCAACTGTTTGCCAAAAATTTCCTGCTGTTTATCACGGGGCGAAAAATCATAATGATAATCCAGGCCCATCTCACCGATGGCTACAACTTTGGCATCATCGGTCAACCCCGCCAGAGTAGCTATTTGACTGTCATCGGCATCTTTTGCTTCATGGGGATGAATGCCAACGGTGCAATATAAACCTTCATATTTCCGGGCCAGTTCCAACGCTGCTATACTGTCGGCCAAATCCGTACCTACAGTTATAACCCGCTCGACACCAGCTGACCGGGCAACATCCAACACTTCTGCGACCTTACAAGCCAGTCTTTCATCGGTCAGATGCCCATGGGTATCAATCAATCTCATTTTTTACATTAGTCCTTTTTAGTAGTATCTCATCTTACTCTTATTTATATCAGTCTGAGTTATTAAAATAGCATTTACCACAGGTAAATACCACAACTTTTATGCTTTGTATCTCTGCAAGTCACTTTTCTATTTTAATTTCTAACTTCAAATAGTCAGTTTGAATTCATAATAATTTTATTTTCTGATTTTCATGTGTATTATTTTTGCGATTTAGCTATCATATATTCAACATTGCGTACAATTTCCCCTGGACGATTATGTTGCAATTAAATACAATTTTAGCGGTTAATCATATAAAAATCCCCTTTTTATAAAAAATTTGCCCAGCAAACTATCTTCACAGGAGAAAAATTATGATCAAAAAAAGTCTTTTATTCTCATTGGCAATCCTGCTATCAATGGCCATACTCGCCAACGCAGCAAACGACATCGTTGGCTACTGGGACATTTCGATTCTTTATGGCGACCGCCAATCCGATTCCAAGATTAATATCACAAAAGATGATAAAGGCCAAATGGCGGCCACCTGGACCACCAGTCGAGGCTCGACCAATTTAACCGATGTCAAATTCGACAATAATAAGCTGACTTTTACTATGAAACGCAACCGTGGCCAGCAGGAATTCATCTCAACCTATGAAGGGACACTATCCGGCAATAACCTCAAAGGCACAATGAAATCTACCAGAGGTTCAACAACAGCCAATGGAACACGCGGCACCGCTACCTCAAAACCTAAACAGATTCCGCCTGAGTCAGCCGATGACCTAAAACCGGTAAGAACCGAAGAAATCACACCCCTGCACATCGATACCTTTAATGACAATGGTAAATATCGCCAACGCAAACAAGGTGGAAACCCCCGCAAAGTTTCTGGTTACCTGCTTTTTGATGGTTCAATGGATGGTAATCGCCAGGTTGACCCCCAAATCGCCGTCGGCGGTGGCTATGTCCTCCACGGCACCAACAATGGCCTTATCATATACGACAAAGGTGGTAATTTCGTCCAGGGTGTCAGCCAAAACCGTTTCAATGGCGGTATTGACCCTAAACTTTTCTTTGACCCGCATAACAAAGTTTTTGGCTTTGACCTCTGGCAATACTGGGATAAAGCCAAGACCAAACCAGTTAATGTCTCCATTTCAGAAACTTCCGACCCCAAAGGCCCATGGAATACCTATCCGGTACCAGCTCCCGGCGGTGTCGATGGCGGAGCTATTGGCTATAGCAAAAAATGGATTGGCTACAGTTTCCCCGGCGGGCCAGAACAAACCTTTATCATGAAAATGGCTCAGGCCAAAGCCGGGAAAAAAGCCACAGTCTACCATTTCCCCGGCAGCCTTGGCCTGCCGGTTATGACTCAGGACGACATCGAAGATTTATATTTCTTCAAACTCAGTGGCCCTTTCTTTATTATTAACTGCATTACCGACGGTGGCGATGGAAACCCGGTTTGCAAACAAGTAGCCGCAACTGAACATAAACTCAAATACATCGGCTGGCCCCCTCAATCACCTCAGAAAGGCACCACCCAGAAAACTTCTTCTGGCGACCGCAACCCCAAAAACCTGATCCTGCAAAATGGCTGCATCTGGTTCTCTCAGGCAATCAACTGCCAAGGCAAATCGGCCGTACAATGGCATCAGCTCAAACTCGATGGCACTATCATCCAGACCGGCCTGATAAGCGACCCGACCACCAACTATATCCAGACCACTATCGCAGTCAATAAAAATGAGGATGTACTGGTGGGCTTCCAGGAAACCAATGAAAATATGTTTATCAGCCCAAGACTTGCATTCCGCAAAGCATCTGACCCCAAGGGAACACTCAGGGAAATTGTCAAACTCGGCGAAGGTAAAGCCGCTACCGATGGCGTAGCATGGGGCGACTATTCCGGCAGCTGTGTTGATGCCGACAATATGCTGGACCTCTGGACTATTCAAAGCATTACCGATGAAAAAGGCAAAGGCGACACCGTCATTGTCAAAGTCCCAATGAAATAAATAAATTCAATGCCACCTTCGACTCTATGTTGGGGGTGGCATAAGACCTGATTTTAGCTCTATACGGGACATCCGGATACTTATACAGAGCATCCGGACAGTTATACGGAGCATCCGGACAACTATACGAGTCATCCGGACGTTTATACCAGTCATCTATACAGCTATACGGAGCATCCGGAGGTCTAAACGCAAGAGCCGCAAAGATTTACGCCCCGCAGGGGCAATATAACTTAGCCCAGGGCAACGCCCTGGGGATAAAACGCAAAAAAACAACCGAGCCCTGTAAGGGCGGCACAATTTAAATCATAAATTTATCCCGGTCTTTCAGACCTGTGTCAAGGTGTGAAAGACAGTTTTCATACTTTCTCACCTTATGCCTTTTCCCTTATGCCTTCTGCCTTTTCGCCTTCTTCAAAGCAGGGGCCAGCCACAAATACAAACCCGTTATCGTCAATACGACAGTTACCACCGCAAAAGCCCGCATCAGCCAGCGATGGACAAACTCGCCGAAATATGAACCATCATGCAAGGCCTCAATCATATCGCTATTACGGGTGGCTATACTCAATATATCGTTATTGACCGCATCAACCTGAATTTCCCTATAATTATGTTTGGACTGAACCTTAAAGACCCGTTTACCGGGACGGAAGTCCACCCGGTCAATATCATCCATAGTGCTAAAGTCTTTATGCCCGGCAGCTAAGACAACTTCAAATAATTTCTGATTAGTTATAAAATCCTCAACGCCGCCTTCACTGCCCTTTTTAGTTTCAGGCTGTATCCAGTTATAATTCTTCTTCTCCAAAAGCAGCAGCCCGGTTACGGCAATTTCCAAAAAAGCAATAGCAAAAATAATCCCCAGCCATTTATGTACCGTTCGATTAAGTTTATAATGTTTCATTTAACTATCCTCTATTATTTGAATTTGAATTTGCATTCAAACATTAATATTCGATTTTTAAGCATTACGGAATACAAAATATACCGCACCCATTATACACAAGCCCGCCCAGATAAAATCCGTACGAAACTCTTCCTTGAGATAATATATCGAAAATGGAATAAATACCAGCAGCGTTATCGCTTCCTGCAGAATCTTCAACTGCCCCACATTATAACTCGTATGGCCAATCCGATTCGCTGGCACCTGAATGAGGTATTCACCCAAAGCAATCCCCCAACTGACTATCGCGGCAAAAAACCAGGGTTTCGAGGTCATATTCTTGAGATGTCCATACCAGGCAAATAACATAAATATATTAGAGCAAACCAGCATCGAAACCGTTATCAACAATACTCTCATAATATCTGAACCTTAAATCTAATCCGCATCATCCGCTTTCTATCATCTCTTCCCCGGCCTGAACGCATTTTCATAATGACGCACTTCCACATTTCCGTCATCATCAATCACTATCACCACATCAAACCGTAATGGCCTGTCATATAATTTATTTACCCGAACAAATTTATCGGCAGCCTTAAATAATTTCTTTTGCTTACCGAAATGCACTACCTTCTCCGCTGGCACAAAACTTTCACTTCGCCGGGTTTTCACTTCCACAAATACAATCGCAGCGCCATCAGCAAAAATCAAATCGATTTCCCCCTGACCAGGCACATTATAATTGTTGGCTATAAACTTATACCCTTTCTTCTTCAATAACTTCTTTGCCAGCTTTTCCCCTTTGGCCCCTAATATTGCAATATCTCTGACCTTATCTTCATTCTCTGCGCATGAAAAACGGACCTCACCGCCAACAGCACCACCACGTCTCAGCTTCAATGCTGATAAAAACTTCATGCAGAAAAAACTAACTCTGCGCAAAAGTCTCCGAGCGGTGCCAATCACGGCAAACTCCGTTTAAATATCATTTAACAATCAATGCCCAAATAATATGAACATTTATTTCTTTTTGCCAACCCATTTTTCACGAAGACGAGTAGCCTTGCCACTACGTTCACGCAAGAAGTAAAGTTTAGCACGACGAGTTACGCCACTGCGTTTAACTTCTACTTTGACAATACTGGGTGAGTTCACTGGGAAAATACGTTCAACACCTTCGTTATTAACGATGCGACGAACGATAAAAGATTCATTAGTGCCCTTACCTCTGCGTGCGATAACAACACCATTAAAAATCTGGATACGCTGTCTGGCACCTTCGATGATCCTAACGTGCACATCGACTGTGTCACCTACAGAAAATTCCAGAGGTTCTTTTCTTAAATGTTTCTCTTCTACTTTGGCAATCAAACTTGATACCATTTTTTTGCTCCAATTATTCAAAAAGCTATGACGCCGAAACGTCACTATTATTATCTCAAATCAGCATTTACTGGCAAAAACTTTTGCCTTATGCCTTTTGCCTTATTCAAGTAAATCAGGCCTGCGCTGCCTGGTTCTTTCTAATGCCTGCTCACTGCGCCATTGCTTAATATTACCATGATGGCCTGAAAGCAACATCTCTGGCACTGCCAGATCACGGTAAACCGCAGGTCGGGTATATTGCGGATATTCCAGCGTATTTTCGCTAAAGGATTCTTCATGAGTCGCTTCAGCATGACCCAACGCTCCAGGTATCAACCTGATTAAAGCATCAGTTATCGCCATCGCCGGTATTTCACCGCCACTGAGTACAAAATCACCCAGCGAAATTTCCATTGTCGCTAAATGCTCTCTGATCCGCTCATCAAAACCTTCATAATGGCCTGCAATCAATACCAATCGCCTCTTGGCGACCAGTTCTCTTGCCAAACCCTGATTAAAAGGTACGCCCTGAGGCGTCATCAGTATTATCTCATCAGGTGTAGCACCTTTTGAACATACATCTTTGACACAATCAAAAACCGGCTGACACATCATCACCATCCCGGGACCACCGCCATAAGGCTTGTCATCGACGCTTCGATGACTGTCCAGCGCATAATCACGAATATCAACCAGGTTTATCTCAACCAGCTCCGAATTACAGGCACGTTTTATAATCGATTCACCAAAAACGCTCCGAAACATATTCGGAAATAAGCTCAGTATATCGATTTGCATCTTTACAGTTTTGTAGCTTCGATACCATTACGGTTAAGGATATCGCATACTGTATCAGATGCCTGAGCGCCAACACTTAGCCAATAGCGAATACGTTCTTCGTTTAGAAGAATCTGCTTGGATTCATCTTTATTCATTGGATCATAATGGCCAAGCTGTTCTATAACTCTACCATCGCGAGGGCTGCGAGTATCCATTGCATTAATGCGATAGAACGGACTGTGTGTTCTACCCATTCTTTTCAATCTGATTTTTACCACTTACATTCTCCTGTTGAGAAAAACTAATATAGGTACTTAAAATTATTATATTTTCAAGGCTCAATTGCCTTGTTCTTAACTATTTATATTGCTTCTTAAACCTTTAAAATAAGGTAAAGCGTCGCATTATAGACATTTATTCCAGATATTCATAGTTTTTTCTGAAAAAATTTACACTTATTACGTTTTTTTACAAATAGAAACCAAAAACTGCTATTGGGCCGTCCTTTTCCGGGACAATACAAAACCATTTATGAATATTCCTACAACGCCAACGGTCGCCCCAGAACTTTGGGCAATATCTGCAATCTGGCCATCGCTTAATTTCTCCGGCTCAGCCTTCTCTGCTTCAGTCATAACCTTAACGGCATTACTGAACTGTTGAAATTCGTCCTCGCTTGGTGCTGCAAGCATCGCCAGCTCTGCTGTGCCCTTGCTATCGCGAAACTGACTCCGAAACCGTGGACCAAAACTGCCTTTTCGGCATTGACCAACATATTCCAGATATTCTTCTATATTTTCGAATTGCCGCTTCATATGATACCACGCAAAAGCTTCAAATTATCTCTTTTTGCCCTTTTTTGGTCTTTTCTTACGCTCAACCTTCTTGCGTTTGGATCGCTGTTTGAGTTTGCCACCACCAGGGGCACCCATGCCCATTGCTCCAGGGTCCATCTTGCCCAGCTGGGTCATCGCTTTCATACGCCCCATCATCGACATACTGCTCATAGCCTTCATCATTTCACGAGTCTGCTTAAAAGTCTTGACCAATCCAGAAACATCATGGGGCTGGGTACCAGAACCTTTAGCGATCCTGCGCCGTCTTGCGATACTTATTAAATCCGGATCATCCCGTTCAGCTTTGGTCATCGAATGGACAATACCTTCGATCTTTTTAATTTCCTTATCATCAACGTTCATATCAGCTAAGCCACCCATGCCAGGCATAAGCTTCATAATACTCTTCATACCACCCATTTTACGGACCGAACTCATCTGTTTAAGAAAATCATCGAAGGTAAAGGACCCTTTGGCCATCTTTTCCTGCATTTTCTCGGCTTCAGCTTCGTCAAACTGCTCCTGAGCTTTTTCCACCAGACTAATAACATCGCCCATACCTAAGATACGGCTGGCCATTCTATCGGGATGAAATTCTTCCAGATTATCCAGTTTTTCGCCAACACCGATAAATTTAATGGGCTTACCAGTGACGGCTTTAACTGATAACGCCGCACCACCGCGAGCATCGCCATCAAGTTTTGTCAAAATCACGCCATCAAGCTCTAATTGTTCATTAAACTCTTTGGCACTATTGACCGCATCCTGGCCAGTCATCGCATCGCAAACCAGGAAAATCTGCTGGGGCACAACGGCATTGCAGACATTCTTTAATTCACCCATCAAATCGCTATCAATATGCAAACGACCGGCGGTATCCAGAATAACTACATCATTACCATTGGTTTTAGCCGCTTTGACACCCGCACGGGCAACCTTAACGGCATCTTTGGATTCAAAATCACTATACACAGGTACGCCCAGCTGCTCGCCAAGCGTAATCAACTGCGTAATAGCAGCGGGCCGCTGCAAATCATTAGCCACCAACAATGGCTTTTTATTTTGTTTTAACAGGTATTTCGCTAATTTTGCTGTCGTTGTAGTTTTACCCGAACCTTGCAAACCCGCCATCAATATAATTGTTGGCCCAGGACTGACATAATAAATCTTCGTATCAACTGGACCCATCAAAGCGGTCAATTCATCCTGAACAATCTTGACCATCAGCTGATCGGGCTTTAAGCTCTTAATTACTTCAGCACCCAGAGCTTTTCCCTGCACTGAAGCACAGAAGTCCTTTGCTACCTGGTAGTTAACATCAGCTTCCAGCAAAGCCGTCCGTACCTGCCTCATAGCATCAGCAATATTGGCTTCACTGATACGGCCCTTGCCGCTTAGGCCTCGAAATACATCACTAAACTTATTGGTTAATGCGTCAAACAATGCTTTTACCTGCTTTTTTTTGGCGTTTCCATGCCCATAAATGGGCAAAACGCGATTAATTTTCTTAAAATCTATCACAAAATAGGCGCAAAACACCTACGAATATAGAACATTATATGATAACTACCAAAACCACACGACACAAGCCAAAAATCACCGAAACCACCTTTTTTCAATTTACTTCAGTATTTCAAAAAAATTATAATTTTTCTTGTAACTTTTAGCTGGCTTCTGCGTCTAATTTAATGAAGCGACGCCCAAATGTTCACTGAGCAACTGGAATTTCTTCGATAAACCCGTTTCTACAGCCAAACATATCGTATCATCAGAGTTTTAGGGCGTTTGGCTTTTTGCATAATGCAACTAATCTTCAAACCTGCTTAATGGGACAAACTCGTGACTTAGCGATACATTATCGACTACATGCCACAATCTAAATCCCAGGGGCCTCTTATCAAAGTTTTTGCTGGTTGTTTCAGCCCCAACCATCATAATACCATTATAGTTATTTATAGTCAGCATGTGGGTATGACCATGCAAAAATGCCGTCACCTTATATTGATCAAAAAGACTCAAAATCCCCTTGCGCTTTTCAACAGGTAAATTCATATATTCATCTGGTTCATCTGGCTTCTTACAGAATAAAGGATAATGCCCTATAACGAAAATCTTGTGCCCTTTATCAGCAGCAATCTTTAGCCTTTCCGTCAGCCACATATCCTGCTTATCAGATTCTTTTTCTATTTCTTCTTTTATTATCTGCGTATTCAGGAATACCAAAGTAGCAATGCCATACTCAACTACAAAATAATCTTCACCAACAAACCTGCGGTAACGACTTAATGAATCAAGGGTTGGCTTATTGCCAATATCATGATTGCCAGGGACGCAGTAACATGGCATATTAAAAGAATTCCTGATCTCCTTAAAATCAGAAAATGTTTTATCGCTAGCATTGTGCACCAGGTCGCCGCAAATAACCACAAAACTCGGATCCAGATCATTAATTTGTTTTACCGCCTGCCTGAATGAATCTATGTCCTGTTGATATTCAGAAAAACCCAGTTGAGTATCGCTGATTTGAACAAATGTGAAAGATTTGGCTTTACCGGAATCCAAACCGCATAATTTGCAGGACGATAAAGAAACTACCATTGCCAAACAAGCAAACATAATCGCCAAATAATTAAAGAATACAAAACATTTATTATTCATATCTTAAACTCCATGAGTACATCCGTCCATTTTTCAATACAAAACAAGACGCTTAATCTCTACCTAAAAATTCCGGCAATGCCTGCAATTTCCCTTCTCTATTGACATGCACCAGCGTCGTATTGCCATCGCATAACAGATGGCCATCAGATGCCCGGGTAATCTTATAGTAATGTTCGATCCGCACCCGGTCAGTTTTAGTTACTTTCGTGGTAATCTTCAAAATTTCATCATAAGTAGCCGGATATTTAAACCGGCAATCCAGCTTCGCTACCACCAACATACAGCCAGCATCTTCCAGATCCTTATAATCCATCCCATTTTGTCGCAAAAGCTCGGTTCGACCCATCTCAAAATAGCGAGCGTAATTACTATGATGCACTGCGTTCTGACGATCAACCTCATAATACCGCACCCGTGTCTCAATCGTACATTCATTAATCGACTCTGCCATACCTTTTATTCCTTGCTAAAACTTTTAATTACAGTCAGATAAAACTATATAATAATCAAAAAACTTATATTTTGTCAATACTGCAAATATTTATTGGATACTGGGCCTTCCAGACGGTAGGGGTAATATCAATCTCAATCCCAAAAAAAACTAATTAAATTACAAATAACAAAATTTTTGATTTTATTAACGAAATATTCCCGATTTTGCTTGAAGAAATTCAAAAAAGCCATAAACTAATGAAACTTTGTTGTCTGGGCCGAAATAAGCTCAGTTTTATACGCAATGTAGCGTTAACTAACTAAACTCAAATGTATTTTGGAGTGTGATTGAATGATAAAAGTCAAGGCACGCGGTAGCGAGAGTATCCAACAGATGCTCAAACGTTTTAAAAAAATGTGCGAAAAAGAAGGCCTAATAAAAGATATCAAAAAACAGAGCTATTATGAAAAGCCTTCTGAAAAAAATCGCCGTCGCTCACGCAAAAGTCGCCCTTTAAACTAAGCTTACTATAGCCTATGCGCCAAAATATTGCTAAATGCCGCTAATAACGCTGTTTTCAGACCTGATAACTCAGTTTTACCACAGATATAGGGTTTTAGTAAAAAAATGTCTCTGAAATTAAACTTCAAAAACGTCTTTTTGGCGAAAACTTGCGAAAAAGGCGTTTTTTTTAAGTGTAAATCAGAGTTTTTGTGGTTTTTATTAAAGTCACATACAATATTAGCTGGTTAGCAAAACATAAAGATGCCGATAATAAGGAACAGGTAAATAAGACCTGATTCCCTATCTTGAGTAACTCCCAGCTTTAGGTCTTACCAAATAGGACTTTTTGCCTCTTGCAAAATGTCCCATAAAAAGTGAATAAAACTGTCCCCCTGTTTTATAACCTATAGGCTGATATTTCTGAATTTAATGCCCAATTTTGTAAATAACGGGCATAATGTGTAACTATATTTTCAATTACTATTGTTTTTTTAAGGAGTATATTGTGAGACAACTAAAAAATTGGCGCTGGCTGCTTATCGTTGCAGTTATCTTTACAGCGTTGACAACAACTGTAGCAATGGCCCAGGATGGATCTGATCTGGCTGTTGAAACTGTGAACAATGATCTAACGGGCTCAGTCGGAGATATCCCATTGATTTGGTGGCTTGCACCTGCCATGTCTGTACTCGCACTGATATTTGCTATTAAATTCTATGGTGAAGTCAAAAAAGCTGACCCCGGTGATGCCAGAATGGTAGAAATCGCCGGTCACGTTACCGCTGGTGCTATGGCTTACCTAAAACGTCAATACAAAGTTGTTGCTGTCTTCTTTATCGTCGTTAGTGCGATTTTGTACATCATGGGCCAGGCTGGTCTTCAGCACAAAATCGTTTTTGTCGCTTTCCTATCCGGTGGTATCTTCAGTGGTATCTGTGGCTACATCGGCATGAAAACTGCGACGATGGCATCTAACCGTACAACTCAGGCTGTGAAACAAGGTCTTGATAAAGGTCTTCAAGTCGCATTCCGTGCTGGTGCTGTTATGGGTATGGTGGTTGTTGGTTTTGGTCTTTTGGATATCTCTCTATGGTTCCTTGGCCTTAGTCACTTCACTGATATGTCTCTTGTTGAAATCACTGTTGTTATGCTTACTTTTGGTATGGGTGCTTCATCACAGGCTTTATTCGCTCGTGTTGGTGGTGGTATCTACACCAAAGCTGCTGACGTTGGTGCTGACTTAGTTGGCAAAGTTGAAGCTGGTATTCCAGAAGATGATCCACGTAACCCTGCAACTATCGCTGATAATGTTGGCGATAATGTTGGTGATGTAGCTGGCATGGGTGCTGACCTGTATGAATCATATTGTGGTTCTATCCTTGCTACCGCTGCTTTGGGTGTATCTGCTGCTGTTTCACTAGGTCTTGGCAAAGCTGAAGTTCTAAAGATGATTGCTGCTCCTATGGTTCTTGCTGCTGTCGGTATCATTCTTTCAATCGTTGGTATCTATATGGTTAAGACCAAAGATGGCGCTTCCATGAAACAGCTGATGGCTGCTCTTATGCGTGGCGTTTTCGGTTCAAGTCTTTTCATCATCGCTGCTGCAGGCCCTATATGCTGGTATATTCTAGGTGACATCGAAGGTGTTAGCTGGATGGGTATCTGGGGTGCGATCATTGTAGGTATGCTTTCGGGGCTTGTCATTGGCAAAGCTACCGAAATCTATACTTCATATGACTTTGCTCCTACCAAAGAAGTTGCTAAAAATGCTGAAACCGGTGCTGCTACCGTTATTATCTCTGGTCTTGCAGAAGGTATGAAATCCACATGGATGTCGCTATTAACTGTTATCGTTGCTATCATTCTCGCTTACAGCTTAGCTGGTGGTGGCGAAAGCACACTTCTAGGTCTTTACGGTGTTGGTATCGCAGCTGTTTCTATGCTGGCAACTTTGGGTATCACCCTTGCAACTGATGCTTATGGTCCTATCGCTGATAATGCTGGCGGTAACGCTGAAATGACTGGCCAGGATCCTTCAGTTCGTCAAAAAACTGATGCTCTTGATTCTCTTGGTAATACAACCGCTGCTATGGGTAAAGGTTTCGCGATCGGTTCTGCCGCTCTTACCGCACTTGCCCTCCTTGCCGCTTATGTCGAAGAAGTTCGTCTAGGACAAAATCATGAAGCTCATGCTTTTGTTGCAACCATGGCTGACGCTAACTACAGCGAACTGGAAGATAATGCTGCATACTACATTGGTGCAAACAAAGTTGTTGTCCTTGAAAAGACTGAAGAAACTTATAAAAAAGGTCCAAATGAAGGCAAAGCCATCTTCGAAGGCCATGCTTTCATGAACCTTTCTCCAATCAAAAAAGAATTTGCTCCTCAAAATGGTGACAAATTCGAATTTGTCATCAACACAGAAAATGCTGATGCTAAAAATGTTATCGAAACTGAATTTAGCTATACCGATGGTGAAGAAACCAACACTCACTTGTTTGCCTTTGTCGCTTCTCCACAAGCTTCACTTAGACAATACATGGACTTCTATGGGGTAAACCTGATGAATCCTAAAGTGCTTTGTGGCTTGTTCTCTGGTGTATTGCTGGTATTTTTATTCTCAGCTATGACAATGAAAGCTGTTGGACGTGCTGCAATGGCTATGGTTCACGAAGTGCGTCGTCAGTTCCGTGAAATCCCTGGTATTCTTGAAGGCAAAGCTGAACCTGAATATGCTAAGTGTGTAGATATCTCGGTGGCTGGTGCTCAAAAAGAAATGATCCTGCCTTCGCTATTGGCTCTTACTGTGCCAATCCTTGTTGGTTTGTTCCTTGATGTTGCTGGTGTACTTGGCCTCCTTGCTGGTGGTCTGGTCTCTGGTTTCGCAATGGCGATCTTCATGGCTAACGCTGGTGGTGCATGGGATAATGCTAAGAAGTATATCGAATCTGGTCAACATGGTGGCAAAGGCTCAGACGCTCACAAAGCTTCTGTTGTTGGCGATACCGTTGGTGATCCGTTCAAAGATACTTCCGGCCCTTCGCTTAACATCCTGATCAAGCTGATGTCTATGGTTTCAGTTGTATTTGCCGGTCTGATCGTCAAATACGCTCCAATCATCGCTGAAAAGCTCGGCATGTAAGCAACTACAACCCACTGCTTCGCGTATAGGGTTGTTATATAAAAATCAAAGGCTATCGATTAATATCGGTAGCCTTTTTTATTTCTTACTCACTCACTTTTCTGCTATAATACCCCCATGGAAACACTACGCTTATTAATCGACGGTCCCCTTCCCGGTGCCACCAATATGGCTATCGACGAGGCAATCCTTAACGAAGTAAATAACGGCCAAAGCCCCCCCACCCTGCGTTTCTACCAATGGGATCAACCTACTATCTCCCTGGGGTATTTTCAGAAAATCGACCAGCACAAACAACAAGACACCCAGATAACCGACATGCCCGTCGTCCGTCGCCAAACCGGTGGCGGTGCGATCTTACATGATGATGAACTGACTTATTCTCTGATTCTGCCAACCACAAATAAATCCGCCGCAGCTATAGAAGATATGTATACCCTCGTCCATGCCTGCTATATCAAAGCGATGGCCACATGGAACATCCCTATCCAATATCGCGGCACCAGCGACGATGGCAACTCTCAACGAGGCCCGTTCTTCTGCTTTGCTCGAGGCCACAAACTCGATCTGGTCATTGCCGATGACAAAGTCCTCGGCTCGGCCCAGCGACGTTTAAACAACGCCGTCCTGCAGCATGGCTCATTAATCCTGAAAAGGCATTACCAGCAGCAGCCCTGTGCC
This sequence comes from Phycisphaerae bacterium, assembly GCA_016342495.1. GTDB lineage: Bacteria > Planctomycetota > Phycisphaerae > Sedimentisphaerales > SM23-30 > JAEIOG01. The sequence continues at coordinate 35,827 of JAEIOG010000016.1, read as the reverse complement.
GAAATAAAAAAAATCTGCCCCGAATTTGACACTAATATTTTCATGCAGGACACCGCAAATCTCATCGCTATCCAGCTTGATATGAATATCGAACATGAATCAATAACACCAAACGAAAAAAACCTGGCCACCGAACTCCAAAACAAATACTCAGGCGACAACTGGAACGCACAACGCTAACCCCGCAACAGCATTCAAGCCACAATACAGAACAGCCAGCTAAAACATTGTTTTGCTTTAGCTGGCTGGGTTGTCTTATTGGGAAAATGTATCATTCAGGGTTGACAATTTATACGATATACGCACTAGCCGCTGTGTCACCACCTCTGCCAGTCCAGTTGGTATGGAAAAATTCACCACGGGGTTTGTCAACTCTTTCATATGTATGGGCGCCAAAATAATCACGCTGTGCCTGCAAAAGGTTCGCCGGCAGTCTTTCTGACCGGTATCCATCATAATATGCAAGAGCAGAACTGATCGCAGGCATCGGAACGCCCATTTCTACAGCTTTTACTACTACTCTTCTCCATGCCGCCTGAGCGGACTCAATAGCATCAGTAAAAAATGGGTCGAGCAAAAGATTCATCAAATCTGGATCATTATCGAAAGCTACTTTGATTTTGCCAAGAAATGCCGAACGAATAATACAGCCGCCCCGCCACATCAGAGCAATGCCGCCATAGTTAAGGTCCCAATTGTGTTCTTTGGCTGCTGCGGCCATTAATTGATAACCCTGGGCATAAGAGATAATCTTGGAAGCATACAATGCCTCAGACAAATCATCGATAAAAGCTTTCATGTCGCCATCGAATGCTGTCTCAGGCCCTTTTAGAACCGCTGAGGCTTTTACTCTTTCATCTTTTATTGCCGACAGACATCTGGCAAATACCGCTTCACCGATAAGTGTCAAAGGCTGACCAACATCAAGTGCTGAAATAGCTGTCCATTTACCTGTGCCTTTTTGCCCGGCAGTATCAAGAATCAAATCGACCACTTCATTGCCATCATCATCTTTATAGCCCAGAATATCCCTGGTAATTTCAATCAGATATGAATCAAGCTTGCCAGCATTCCACTGACCAAAAACTTCATGCATCTGAGCATTTGTCATACCCAGGCCTTCTTTCATCATCTGATAAATTTCGCAGATCATCTGCATATCACCATATTCGATACCATTATGTACCATCTTAACAAAATGACCGGCACCTTTTTGACCAACCCAGTCACAGCAAGGCTCACCATCATCTGTATGTGCTGATATCTTTTGGAATATCGGTTTTACCGATTCCCATGCAGCAGGTGAACCACCCGGCATAATCGATGGGCCCAATAATGCTCCTTCTTCGCCACCAGAAACTCCGGTACCAATAAAGAGCTTGCCCTTGCTTTCCACATATTCAGTGCGGCGGTCAGTGTCATTATAATTGGAGTTGCCGCCATCAATGATAATATCGCCATCATCGAGATATTCCATCACCTGATCGATAAAGGCATCGACAGGCTTACCGGCCTTAACCATAATCATTACTTTTCGAGGCGATGCCAGAGCGTCAACGAACTCTTTAACGCTTTTACATCCGATTATGTTTTTGCCTTTGGCCCGACCTTCCATAAAGCTATCTACCTTTGCAACGGTACGATTGAAACATGAAACCGTGAAACCTTTGCTCTCCATATTAAGAATCAGGTTTTCACCCATTACCGCTAAACCAACAACACCAATATCCGCTTTTTTCATCATTATTTCTCCTGGTATGTATACCTGTAATTTTTATGCAAAACGCTCAATGTCTTCTATATCTATTTCTTCCAACAACTTCCAGATTTTTTCTTCTGGTTCTTTAGCTACCATCTTTTTCGCAAAATCAAGATTCTTCTTTATTGCAGCAAGATATTTATCCTTTGCTGCCCAGAGGCCAAGACTAGGCGAATTAATAAAGTACACTTCTTCGCCATCAATCTGATTAATCCCGTCTTTCATTTTTTCCGGATTATATTTAGCCATCGCCTCATCCAGATCCATATAACTGAAACCGACCGATTCAACTTCCTCTTTCTTTAGCTTTCCAGGTGCGTATGTTATCTTGAATCGCCCTTCTGATGAACCATGTAGCAGATGTGCCGCAGCCAGCCCCAGATCCGCAAGCTCAGCATCTGAATTATAAGCCTCCAGCGTATTTGCTGTCCCCTTATAGCCATATTTTCTGATCATGCGATCAACTTCAGGCTGTTCACCAAAGCGTTCGACACCGGGAGCAAGAATGATAAGCTCACCGCCATCAGCGACCGCCATCCTGGTGCGATAAACCGCTTTATTACCCACCCAGGTACTCTTAAATTCTCTGGCATCCATATGGCAAATGATTTTATTCATAGGTTTATCGAAAAGGTGAATTGTCTTTTCTCTTGCATGCCTGGCTGCGGCTATATATGTATCAACGCCTTCGCCAACATACAGACCCGAAGTTATAAGCTTACCATCGTCATCCTGAGTCTTTACAATTTGGACATAAACATGTGGCACATCACCAAGATAATCACGCTCAGCGACATTAAAGCAACCCCGAAGCGGAGTGATAAGTTGGCCCAGATTATTTTCTATGCCATAGGTTCCTGCCATCATATGCGAATTGCTTATCATCGCTTTACTGCCCAGACCGATAAAATAATTTTTATTGTGATTGGCAAAGCCCAGCACTTCATGGGGGACGACCTGGCCAACATTGATAATCAAATCATAGCCGCCATCAAAAATAGCCCGATTAATCTCAACGGGTATATTCCAGTTGACCTGGCCATCGGTGGCATAGCTGACAAATTCAGCAGATACCTCGCCAAGTTTCTTGCAGGAAGTTTTCCAGTCATGGGCATGTATTCTGTCATTGGGAATATCGCCAAACATCCACTGATTTTCTTCGGGGGTATGTGGTACATGTTGGCCCAAAGTCGGAATAACATCGACATGACAATCACTACCCAATAAATGATAAAGATCATTAGTCAAAACCCCCGCATCAGAATGAAACCTAGTAAGGTCAGGCGGAAGTATAAGAACTTTCTTAATATCAGGTGTTATCCGCTGGGCTGCCTCTTTTAACAACCTGACCATCATGTCTTTTTGCACCGACTTATCCAGCGCCTTACCTTCTTCGTAAAACCACATATTTTTTATTCCTGTATTATTAATTGTATCGGGTGGCAAGGGTCCGCCATCAGTGGACCCTTGGTCTGCTTCCCCTAGGTGGCAATGTTCTGCTTAGCAGAGCATTGGAAAAATCCTAAGCAATAAACCAAACAAATCTGTGAAAATCCGTAATAATCTGCCCAAATCCGTGACTAATATATTCTCTCCGATGGCCAAAGTGTTACGAAAATTCTATACCTTATTTCTTCCACGGTGGAGTCGATGGCAGATACCCTTCAAACTCCGCTATCACCTTAGCTTCATAATCTCCGGCATATTGGCCATTGATAAATTTATCAAATGCCTCATCATGGAACCTTTTCCAGGACTGTTCTTCATTGCCGGGATTAATCGGATAAAACAGAGCCTTATTAGCATGGGCAGCTTTCATATCACCGGGGGCATCACCAATCATCAGCATCTTATCAGTTGGATACTTCCCACCTGCGATAAACTGGATATGCTCAGTCTTAGTCCCCATCTCCTGGCCACAAATAAATTCGACATAGCTGTCAATAGAATGCTCTTTCCATTCGCGGGTCAATGCTTCTGTTGGCGTCTGGGAAACAACAAATATATCTGCGACAGAATCCATCTTTGTCAATGATTCACGAAGATTTGGAAATGGCGGCACATTCTCGACCATATCTTCAATGGTTTTATTAACAGCTTCAGACCAGATATAAGCTTGCTTGAGAACCGCGTCGCCAGTATTGTCAACAACTTCTTTCAGCACAGTATTGCTCAGCCGGGTTTCATTTTCAATCCAGTCACGCAAAACCTTTACATCTGGCATCTCAACCCCACGACGTTTGACATCTTCTCTTTCGCTAAGCAGATCAAATACCATCATCAATGCCGGCCAACGATTAATACCCCGCCATTTACTGTAGAGATTCACAAATTCAGCGGCCTGCCGGGCAAAATTACTGACTGGCTGCAATTTCCAGTGCTTAATTATATTCGGAATAAAACATTCCTTGTGCTTAATCTCCATGGAATCAAACGCACAGCCATCTGAATCAATACCAATAAAATATTCATGCTTGGGCTTAAATTCTTTAAGCGTCTCTACCGTAACATTCTCTATCATCACTTATTCCTTATCCATGTAGGACAAGCTTCCAGCTTGTCAGTAATATCTTAAACTTTACCTTTTCGTAACATTTTAGCGACATGTAGCAAAGGCGACAATTGACCAACAAACAGCTGGTAGCGGCAGCGCCCAGCTAAAAAACGCAAATTGTGTTTCAATACTAAAATCACTTTAATCATCATGTAATGTAGCATAGTGCCTTAGCACGGCGCTACCCTTCGTGCTGTTTTGCTCCAGATCGCTAAAATATTACACCCCACTATAAGCACTAAAACCACCATCAACCGGCACAACAATTCCCGTCACAAACCGTGACGCATCACTGATAAGCCACATCAACACACCAGTCAAATCTTCTGGCTTGCCAAATTCTCCCATAGGAGTATGGTCAATTATCTGTTGGCCGCGCTTGGTCAGCTCTCCACTTTTTTCATCAATTAACAAAAAACGATTTTGATTGGTCAAAAAGAAACCTGGGGCAATTGCGTTAACCCTGATTCTTGGCGAACAACGCTGAGCCATATATGTCGAAAGCCATTGTGTAAAATTACTGATAGCAGCCTTAGCAGCTGAATATGCGGCAATATTAGTCAAGGGCCGAAATGCGTTCATGGAAGAAATATTAATAATCACACCTTCACCATTGTCGGCCATATGTTTGCCATATACCTGGCTGGGCAAAACCGAACCAATAAAATTCAAATCAAAAACTGATTTTATCGCTTCATCGGGTATATCAAAAAATGTATCTGGTGGTGAACATGTAGCATCCTTGCGATTTCCGCCAGCTCCGTTAACAAGAACATCGACCTTGCCAAAAGCTTCTATCGTCTTTGTTAGCGTTTCTTCAACCAAACCCTTATCAAGAATGTCAGCATACAAAGCCAAAGCTTCATACCCTTTATCAACCAGACTTTTTGCCAATGTCTCTGCATGTTCCTTATCGTGGTCAACAATACAAACCCTGGCACCTGCCTCAGCTAAGTCAATTACCATCTGCTGACAAAGAATCCCCGCCCCGCCAGTAACTACAACACATTTATCTTTAACACTAAATAATTTATTCATTATATCTCTTTCATTTTTTGTAACATAGGTCCGATGGGCTATCCCATGCTGATAAAAATCATATCGCGATAGTGATACCTATTATTCGCATTGCTTCACTTGGCTAAAACATTACAATTTTTTAATATTCTTAATGCCCAGGTAGCCAAGGTCTTACTCTCTTACTCTCTTGCTATCTTTTTCTCCATTACCATCAAAACTTATATTCCGGCAATACCTTCTCAATCAATTTCCTTTCAAGTCTGGCAAAAACCGGCAACCCATCATCACCGATTACAACTGGTGCCTGCCCTTGAACTAATGGCCGAACATAATCACGCATCTTATCAGTTATATGATTGCCCTGGGCATTAATAAAGTCCGCCGGAAGAATCTTTTCACCATTGGCGACATCACTTAACGCCGCCAGCGATGTTGTGCATTCATATACATCGCCCGGCGAACGGACCAGAGTTACCATCTTTCCATTTTCCCCTGCCAAAGCATGTTCGACTGCTTTTTGACCACATAAATATGCTTCATTCACATCAGTCAATGAAGCAAAATGCATCGCACATCTTTGATTAGTTCCCAGTTTATTGAACCTTGCTTTTATGCCAACTTCTCTTTCGATAATATCTTTTAAAATCTCAGCAACACCTCCAAGTTGGCTATGGCCAAAACTGTCTTTGCCAAAACCACCAGCATCTGCTGTTATATATTCATTCTTATCATTTTTCAGTCCTTCACCCGCAACAATAAAAACTTTCTTATATTGAGAGTGAACATCCTTGACATCACTGACTAACTTATCAATCGAAAAAGCAACTTCCGGCATATAAATCAAATGCGGGGCATCCTGGGCTTCTCTGCTTGCAAGACCGGAAGCCGCTGCGATCCAGCCAGCATTTCTACCCATAACTTCCAGAATTGTGCAAGTATCAGTAGTATACAAAGCGTCAGTATCTCTGCCAGCTTCCATCGCACAAGTTGCCACATACTTTGCCACCGAGCCATAGCCCGGACAGTGATCCGTACAGGCCAGATCATTATCAATAGTTTTTGGAACCCCCATGCACACCAGGTCATATCCACTGCTGGCTGCCAGCTTATTTATCTTATCAGCGGTATCCATCGAATCATTTCCGCCAGCATAAAAGAAATAATGAATGCCGTGAGCCTTGAAGACTTCGATGATTCTTTCATAATCAGCGGAGTTGCCATCGCTTTTGAGCTTATATCGACATGACCCAATCGCTGCAGCCGGAGTCCGTCGCAGTGCATCAATTTCTTTTGGAGATTCTGAAGAAATATCGAACAAGTCTTCCTTTAATACCCCAAGTATACCATTGACGGCACCATAAACCTTGCCAATCTTACCCGAGTTGATGGCTGTTTGGATTACGCCACAGACGCTGGAATTGATAACTGTAGTTGGGCCGCCAGACTGGGCGACCAGAATATTCGGTAATTTACTCATGATCTTTACCTTGCATGCATATTAATATTTTAATCTCTCACTTCGTGATATAATTAGCATAACAAAGACCATCCCGTATATCAAATAAAAAATATTTATTTTATTAACCCTTATATGACAAGTGCTTACATTAATATTAAATATTTTTGTTTGATCATTACAAATTATTTACTATATTGATATATTACTTTTGAGGCATTTTAACTCCTGGCCATAAAAGTATGTAATAATCATTAAGGAATATCATTGAAAAATACCAACCCCATAGATTCAAAAAATGCTGGCATCCGTAACGAAAGACTGATCCTGTCCCTGCTACACAAACATAAAGAGCTCTCTCAAGCCCAGCTTAGAACCATGACAGGACTAAACAGCTCCACAGCCAGCTATATTGTTGCCCGTTTACGCGAAAAAGAACTGATTATCGAAACCCGGGGCCAAAGCGAAAAACGTGGCGCCAAACCCATACTTATCAGCATAAATCCTGCAGGTCAACATATAATAGGTACAGAAATCAATGTAAACCACATCTTTATCGGGATTTTTGACTCCCAATGCAACCTGCTGGAAACCATTAAAGCCCCACTGGGCCTATCACATTCGGTTGAACATGTCATAAATACCCTGGAAGTTAACATTCGCGGCCTGATGAGCAAACGTGATTTTGACATTGAAAAGATAATGGGGATTTCCATTGCGCTAAGTGGATCAGTAACCTCAAAAGGAACTGTGCGATTATCATCCTCTTTGGGATGGAAGGATGTAGGGCTGAAAAAACTTATGTCCGACCGTATGGACTGCCCTATCCATGTTTTCCCGACTAGGGTCAGATTGTTTGCAGAGGGCAATATCAGCGACAAACTACCCGAAAATATCATTTATTTCAACGTCGCTAACGGTGTTGGAGCCACTGTAACTATAAGAGGAAACCTGCTTTATGGTGCCCATGATATGGCATGCGAAATTGGCCATACCATAATCGACAGTAATGGCCCCCGCTGTGGCTGCGGACACAATGGATGCCTGGAGTCCTACATTTCCGGCCCTGCCATTGCCAAAAGCATCAGGAAAGCTATCCGGGAAAATACAGACACTTCACTAACTGATACCATAAAAGATGACGATTCTGACGAACAAATTGTAGCAAAATGGGGCGCGAGATGTATCGAAAACGACACTTTTTCACTAAAATTACGTGAAAATGTCGCTAATTTACTAGCAAAAGTCGTTGCCATTGCTATCAATTGTTATGACCCACAGGTAGTAATACTGGCAGGATATGTCAGCCAAACTTCGATTGAATTCTTTATCGAAGCCATCAAAAATCGTCTCAAAACTGATGTGTATAATTATGAATCGCGTAATATTAAAATCATCCCCGCTATGGGTGGCCCAGAAACCCTGATCCGGGGCGGCGCCTTGGCTATCTATAAAAGCTATATGGAAATAGGATAAAAATGATATCTACCGAATCATTAATATGTAAACTTCAGGATTGCTTCAATAAAAAAGAAAGTTATTTGTTGCTGTTCTCAGGCGGCTTTGATAGCTCAGCTGTACTTGGCGTATTGAAAAAAGCTCAAATCAACGTCAAACCTATCTGGGTTGATAATGGCATGAACCGCATGGCCGCCCAGGATGTACAAATTCAGGCGTCGGTCCTCGGGGCGGAAAATCTTGAAATTATTCAGATAAACCCCGATTCTAAAACAAAGGCTAATCCAGTAGATCGCTGTTATGTCTGTAAACTAGCCATCCTTAAGGCTGTTGCTGACAGGGGACTAGTAATGCTCGATGGCACTAACGCTTCTGACAGTAAAGTCTACCGACCTGGCAGCAAAGCACTAAAGGAAATGAAAGTTCAAAGCCCATTAATGCAATGCGGCATCGATGGTCCTCAGGCAAAGGAAATTGCCCTGGCCCTTGGCGCCAGAACCGATATTGCTGGCCTTGAAAGCTGCCTGGCAACCCGTATCAATTATAATCTGGAAATAACCGAAGAAAGAATAACAACCATCAGGGATATTGAGCGGTATATAATAAATAAAACCGAAGATTATACCACCCGTTGCAGAATGGATAGTTTAGAGCATTTGCGAATCGAAATAACCAGCCCGGACAGTTTCGCCCTGCTGAGCCAACATGAGCATCGGGAAAAACTTTCCCAGCTAAACAATCTAACGACATTTCTTACCATGGATCTAAAGCCTTACAGATTGAATGAACACGATAAAAAAATCTAATTCCTGGAGCAAAATCAAGATGAACCTTGAAGCGATATATAACAAAATAAAAAACGGCGAAATGTCGCTGGCCCAGACTCAAAAAGAACTGTCACTTAGTTTCCTTGAAGATGCTGGCAGGAATATCGTTGATGTCAGAAGAACTATGCGTACAGGCATCCCTGAGATAGTTTATGGCGAACATAAAACATTTCAACAGATTATCGAAATAACCGATAGAATCCTGGAACATAACCCCCTGGCTATCATCTCACGCTGCAAAGAACCACAAAAAATACAATCACATTATAGTCCTGCTCAGGAAGTTCATACACAGGACCACACCGTCGTGATAGGAGAACTTCCGAAAACCAACGGCTCAGTTTTGGTCCTAAGTGGCGGAGCCAGCGACCACATAATCGCATCGGAAGTATCTATGACACTATCAGCTTTGGGTGTTAAGCCGCTGGTTTTTGAAGATCGCGGCATTGCCCATCCCACCCGGGTACTTGATGCAATTAAAACCGGAATCCAGGAAGACGTTTCGGCGGTTATTGTTATAGCGGGAATGGAAGCGGCTCTGGCAAGTTTTGTCTGCTCGCTTGTAGCTCTACCGGTTATAGGTGTCCCGGCATCAATAGGTTATGGCTACAAAGCCAAAGAGTCAGCCCTGATTTCCATGCTGTCAGCGTGTACCCCAAATCTTGCAGTAGTAAATATTGATGGCGGAGTAAGAGCCGCAGTCATAGCGGCACTAATAGCCAAACGATGAGTTATCGCTAACAAATCACATTGGTCAATAGTGTCCCCCACACAAAAAACATCCCAATTCTCCATTAAAATAAAATTAATCACCCAGCTTGACTTATTAAAGAAGGGGTCTAATAATAAAATTAGCTTCTCTGCTATTGGTATTAAAATAAATTCATATTTGGAGAGTAGAACGATGAAAAAACACATATTTAACACATTATGTTTACTTTCAATAATCACATTAGTCTTATCATCCTCTATCTGCCTGGGAGATGTAATAACTGTCAATAAAACCGGTACGGGTGACTACAGTAGCATTCAGACTGCGATTGACGCTGCCGGTTCTGGTGATACCATCATGGTGGCTCAAGGGTATTATCAAGAAAATATCACATTAAAGAGCAATGTAAATCTCTTTGGTGATGGCTATGAACATACCTGGCTACGCGGCATAGGTACCGATCATGTCGTTACGGCAATCGATGTCACAAATGCCCAAATCGACGGTTTTGCAATCTACAATAATCAATCCGATTCTGAAAATAATGGTTTATATATTTCTGGTGGCTCGGTAACTGTCAGCAATAACTGGATAATCGGCAATGAAAAAGGTATTTATATTGTCGGTAAAAACAGCAGTGTGATTCGCAATAATCTTATTTATGGCAATGGCAATAGTGAATCCAGCGTGCTTGATTATGGGATTATTGTTCTGCATTCTACACCATTGATAACCAACAATCTAATCAGGGATAATGAAGGAGTCGGCATTTATATGGCATGGAGTGATTCTGCTGGAGCCAGAATTGTAAATAATACCATAGTTAATAATGAATCAAATGGAATATGGTGCTATGAATGTTCCGGGGTAATAATCAAAAACAATATTTTAACTGGAAACAGCACCGGCATAAGTGCATCACACACATCTGTGCCTATCATTTCTTATAACAATGTATGGGGCAATAACTGGAAGGACTATGACAGTCAATCAGGTGGTGTAGCTAATCCAGGGCCGGGCGATATTAGCGAAGACCCTATGTTCATCACTTCCAATTCAGACTATTATCTTGACGAAGATTCTCCCTGCATCGATGCTGGCGACCCTGATCCAATTTACAATGACAAAGATGACAGCCGTAACGACATGGGTTGGCATGGCGGTCCTGATGGTGACGCAGCCAATCGCTATGGCATAATGAGTGGTTTTATCTTTACTTCAATTGGCAAAATTCCTGTTTCAGAAATCGACACCACTGGAGACAGTATTGGCCTGGCAAATATCACCTCCCAGACAGCATCAGATTTGAGTATCTATAAATATACCGATGCCCCATTTGGCGGAAACCTTTGGATTCATGGTTTGTTTGGCCCTGAAGACAGTAGCGTCTACTATTATCAAATTCTGGTCGCACGCTGGACCACAATTCGCCCGACAGTCAAATCCGCAGTGCCATTAACAGACTCTCTATCCAAAACTTATTACACGATTCAATCTGACGGGACAGTCAAAGCGACACGTTATGAATGTGGCCCTAAAAACATTTTTGGTCTAACTGGTTTATACCGGAGAACACACGAAAATTACTGGACGCATCCGGATCTAAAAATGATTTGGCGAACAACTGGTTGGGAAAATGGTAAATATACAATATTCTACAAGGCTTATAATGCTGCAGGCACACCTGTATCACTGCCTGATAATGACCAGAATAGCATGACAATCATCGTTAATAATACCAATGTTGAAGCAGAAATAATTGATGTCAAACAAAACAATGGAATAACTATCCCCGAATGCGGAATGATTGAACTGGCCTCTGATACTGAAAATGTCAAGTTTGTTGTTAAAGCAAGGCATCCTAATGGGTATCTAAGGGGATATACTCTCAATGCCCTTTATGGCACAAATCGAGATGCGGGTGATGTTGTTAATGAACAGTATGTTGGCGAACATGATGGCTCCGCTCCATACTGGTATGGTGTGACCTCAACTACTTATAATTCCTCAGCGGCAATGACCGAAGGGATACTTCAACCATGGCATACCTGCGCCCATCAGTTCAGACTCAATGTCTATGCCCGCACAACCAATGGCTATAATCACGTTTACTGGAAACAATTTAATGATCATTATTATGTCAAAGCTGATGATTGCTCATGGTGTAATGGTGCAGATATTAATCGTGATAAAATTGTAAATTTACTTGATTTTGAAATATTGGCACAAAACTGGCTGGCTACCTGTCAGAGTGGATGCCAATAAAATTAAAAATGGACAATCAAATAAAGTTCTGGTGGCGACAGAAAACTCAGCATTCTGGCGGGTTTGCGTAAGTAAAATATAAGCCGCAAAACATACACACTTACGCATTCCCCAAAGGAATCATAATCTCATATTTCAGATATTTAAATTCTGATTCTTTCACAGATCATTTTATTTAATCCTGACAATTGAAATATTATCAATCTGGCAATTATTCCAGCCAGCATTGATACCTATTCCAATCGGATTTCCAATGGCATCTACTGCGGCATTATCAAAGCTGTAAGTATATTCCTGGAAACCAAGAGTTCCTGAAGCAATATTAACAATTTCCGGGGCAGTAATAGTTGTCCAGATACCACTAGAATCAACATATTGGATATCCAGCACCATTCTATGATTGGCATTACTACTGTCAAGACTTACTTTCAAAGTTATGGCATATTTTGTATCGGCTTCAATTATAACACCTGTATTTTTCCAGATATTCATCTGATTAGTCTGAATATCATTAGCTCGCCACCAACTATACATTTTCACAACCTGGCCAACTTCGGCGTTGTCAACAACTCGAATCCCGCCAGCATCATCACCAATTTCTGCTGGGCCACAATTCGAAACCTCTGTCCAACCTGTCAGGCTCGACATATCATCATCATAAACGGTTTCGATGACAGGTACAGAATATAAATCTTTCGTTAGCCATTCCTGTGCCAGTCCAGAGAGGTCATTTATATCAGTAGAGGCAAGCCACAGTGACGATAATACCGCTACATCTGTTAAATCAACCCGACAATCATCATTATAGTCATAATGCAAATCATTTTCTTCCAACAAACAAATTTCACTTCCAGGTCTACCTTGAAAATATAAATCTGCAATTGCATAACTGTCTAAGGCAGTGGTGTATATCCGGACATCATCAATTAAACCATCAAAATAACCTGAAATAACATCAGGTGTGCTGTAATACGCACCTATAATAAGATTTTTTGAAGCGATGGTATTTATAGCCTGGTCTGAATTGGCAAGAGTGTCGGTCTGAAGTTGGCCATCAATATAAAGCTTGATTTCATCTATACTGGGAGAACCGTCGTCTGCTAAAACCACGGCAACATGATGCCATTGATTATCTAAAACCCCCTTGGTGCTGTTGATATATTTTCCTTCTGAATAAAGCGATAGCTGGCCACTGCCAAAAGCACCAAACAGCCATTGCTGACCAGGAATGTTGGTTCCCCAGCTAATAAAGGACATATTATTTTTACTGTCTGAGTTGATCCATGCTGAACAAGTACGGCTGGAATTGCCTGGAATACCTCTAAAACCAGATGTTTCAATATAATCATCTTCGCCATCGAAAGCCAATGCCTGATCAATAATCCCTGGGATATAAGGCATATTAGCTGCCATGAAAAAAAATCATGGATAAGTGAGAATTATTTTATATTTGTGAAATAACTACGACTACTGGGCGTTAATCTTTAGCAAGAGATGAAAATTAGCTGTCATTGTGACAGATATTAAATATGTAAATCCTTTTATATAAGGTAATTATGATGAAAAAGACATTATTGATTTTAAGTGTACTAGCAGCAATGCTAATGGTTTGCGAAATGGGATTGGCCAAAGAAAAAGGTGAAAAAAAGGAAAAAGGGGCTAAGCAACAGGTCAAGGAAAAGGCCAACAAGGTAACAGATGCCGAAAAACAATTCCGGGAAAAGCTGAAAGATATGTCGCCAGAAGAAAGAAAAGTGGCGATGATTAAGAAATCATACGAAACTGAGACCGCCCAATGGCAGGAAGTGCGAAAAGTAGCCGTTGAAGAAAAAGCCATCAAAACTATAGCCGCTGTTGATAAAATATTGGCAGCTAAAAAAGCTGAAATGGAAAAAAAATTGGCAATGGCAACAAAGATAAAAGGCGAAAATAAGAAAAAAGATAAAAAAGAAGAATAAAATAAGGCCTGTCGGCTTAAATAGCAGCTAAAGCTATTTAATATCCTGCCTGGGAGATAATTCCGGGCAGGATTTTTTTGCGAATAATTATTGACTTAGAAGTCAATATTGCTATACTTATCAATTATGAAGAATAAAAAGACAGCTTATCAAAGAGTACAACTGGACGGAAACTGGTATATCATAATTAAGGAAGATGAATTTCGAGCCTTAACACAAGCAGATAAAAACAAAGAATCAGTAGATGTACTGGATGCCATTAATATTAGCAATCAACGTTTGGCAGATCGATTATTACAAAGACGTCAAAATGCGGGATTAACGCAAAAGGATTTGGCAAATCTAGCCAAAATTCGCGTTGAAACCCTGAATCGTATTGAAAAAGGTCGAACTACACCGGATTTTAAGACCATAAGGAAACTGGTAAATGCTATCAATGACTACACTGAAAACAAACAGGAGATAAAAAATGCCAACCCAAACTAATAAAGCATTAACTCAAAAAGTGCTGGAACTTGTCAGCAGCCATATCGATATCCCAAAAGATGAGATATCGCTCAATTCTCATTTCGTGGTTGACCTGGCATTTGACAGTCTGGATATTGTTGAATTTGTCATGAGCATCGAAGATGAATTTGATATCACTGTCCCCGATGAAGAACAAGAAAAAATCATAACCGTACACGACGCTATTGAAATGATACAGAAACTGATTGCTTAATACAGGGCTCACTTCCAAATTAAATGTTAATTATTAAGCATATATTTGATGTGGATTTAGACCATCTGACAATGTCACATGCCAGAAAACTCTCCATCTTTTGCAATCCTTATGATATTTCATTGAAGCCATACTTATAATCCTAATAATAAACCAGAGCAACGCTCCTCTATTAAAAGGATAACGCGAATAGTATCACTATTCAAGCTGGTAAATAATTTAGGGGAAAATATGGGACAGGATTAAAAGTGAGCTCAAATTTTCACATTAATTTTCACAGTGAAGTTATTTGAGGTTATAAAAAAAGCTCAACAAAAGGCTAAAAACCTTAATATTGAGCTAAAAAGCAATGCTCGGGAGAGGACTTGAACCTCCACGACCCTAAGGTCACTAGCCCCTCAAGCTAGCGCGTCTGCCAATTCCGCCACCCGAGCGACAATTGGACCGTTATTATAGCAAAATAAATAGATTTGTTAATAGCAAAAATATATCTAAATGAAAAAAACCGCCTATGTTAGAGACATAAGCGGTTATTATTTTTTGTTTTTTATGGTGTATTAGAGAGATTTGAACAGTAAAGCGGCATTATGGCCACCAAAGCCAAAGGAATTGCTCATCGCATAACGAATTTCACGTTCTTTGGGCTTATTAGGGGTATAGTCCAGGTCAAGGCCTTCTTCGCCTTCGACAAAATTCCTGGTTGGAGGAGCAGTCTGGTGTTTACAAGCCAGAGCGGTAAAGACCGCTTCGACGCCACCTGAGGCACCAAGCAGATGTCCAGTTTCACTTTTGGTACTGCTAACCGAAAGTTTATAGGCATGATCGCCAAAAACGTTCTTGATAGCAGCAGTTTCGCCGGCATCGTTAAGTGGAGTGCTAGTTCCATGAGCATTGATATAGTCTACCTGATCAGGGGTGGCACCGCCATCTTCAATAGCAACTTGCATAGCCCGGGCAGCCCCTTCGCCTTCAGGATGAGGAGCAGTAATATGGTAGGCATCGCAAGTCATACCAAAGCCAGCCAATTCAGCATAGATTTTTGCACCACGTTTGACAGCATGTTCATATTCTTCGAGAATAACCATTCCAGCACCTTCGCCCAGGACAAAACCATCACGATCTTTATCGAAAGGCCTTGATGCTGCGGCAGGGTCATCGTTACGACGACTGAGAGCTTTCAGCGAGCAGAAACTAGCTAAAGCAAGCGGAGTTACAGCTGCTTCAGAGCCACCAGCAATGACAATATCCGCATAGCCATTTTGTACCTGTCGGAGAGCATCACCGACGGCATGAGCACCAGATGCACAAGCAGTAACCAAAGCAAGATTAACACCTTGCAGGCCAAATTTAATGGCAATATTACCTGCAGCGGCATTACCCATAAGTTTTGGAACACAAAACGGGCTAACGCGTCGAGGCCCTTTGTTGAGTAACTTGGAATGTTCTTCTTCAAGAGTTTCCATACCACCGATACCAGAACCAATAATAACGCCACAGCGAGTGCGATCTTCACTTTCAAACTTGATATTGCTATCATTGACAGCGTTGATTGAGGCAGCTAAAGCAAATTGGGAAAAACGATCCATTTTTCGAACTTCAGGAACAGTAAATCCATATTCAGCCAGGTCAAAATCGACAATTTCACCACCAATATGAACCGGAAACTCAGAAGTATCAAATTTCTGGATGGTATTAATGCCATTTTCAGCGGCCAGAATTTTAGTCCAGACAGCATGTGCATCCTGACCAAAGCTAGTGACAAGGCCCAAGCCCGTTATTACTACGCGTTTTTTAGACATATTATTTCCTAATATCAGTAATTTACATAGTCGATCCCCAAGAATTACACCGACTTCATCAAGAGAAGATTAAAACCGGGGATGTCAGCCAGTAAAGTAAACTGGTGTTAGTTCATATTCTTTTCAATGTGTTCGATAGCCTGCCCGACGGTTTGGATTTTTTCAGCGTCTTCATCAGGAATGCTAAGATCGAAAGCATCTTCAAATTCCATAACCAGTTCAACGGTGTCAAGACTATCAGCGTTAAGGTCATTAACAAAAGAAGTTTCACGAGTGATTTCACTTTCGTCAACGCCAAGTTGTTCAGCTACAATTTTAATTACGGTTGCTTCAACGTCAGCCACTTTAATATCTCCTTGATATTGTCATTATTTTTCATTAGGTCCAAACAGGAAATTATGCCCATTTGATGACCACATATTGCTTAATGTATAAGTTGCGGTAATATACCCGCTAGTTATGATGGTTTCAAGCTTTTTCCTGAGGCAAAGAACCGATCAGGAAGCAAGATGTAAAGTATTGCTTTACAATGACTTACGTAAAACTATTAAAGCTTACTGCATTTCACACATCAATTTTATCGACATTTTTTTCATGAATACAACAGGATTTCCAGCGATTTGATCACTAGAAAACCTAAGTACTACCGCGCCCGGGCACTTAACACATGGTCAGTCCGCCATCGACACAGAGAACCTGACCAGTGATGTAGCCACTTTCTTCTTTGGCAAGAAAAGCCACAGCATTTGCGACATCATCGGGAGTTCCACCCTTAGCCATTGGTATCATGCCTTTGAAGTATTCTTTAACCTTTTCAGGCAGGACATCAGTCATATCACTCTGAATAAAGCCCGGAGCGATACAATTAACGGTAATATTGCGTTTAGCCAGCTCACGAGCGATAGATTTGCTCATACCAATGAGCCCGGCTTTACTTGCGGCATAATTAGCCTGGCCAGCATTGCCGATAACACCAGAAGTAGAAGCGATATTGACGATACGGCCATAGCGGTTACGCATCATGGAACGGGCAGCAGCCCGGATAGCTGCAAAAGCAGCTTTGAGATTGACTCTAATAACCAGGTCAAAATCATCATCGCTCATGGTCATGCTCATGCCATCACGAGTGATGCCTGCATTATTGATCAGGACACTAATACCATCATTTTCGTCAGCGAGACGATTAAAGCATTGAGTCATCGCATCTGAATCGGTAATATCAAGTTTTTCGGTGGTAATATCTTTGCCTTCAGCTGCGGCGATATCGCTGAGCTCTTCCAGCATAGCATCATTTACATCAATAGCGCAGACTTTACAGCCCTGAGCTTCCAGTGCGTATACGATAGAACGGCCGATGCCGCGGGCACCGCCAGTTACGATAGCAAAACGTTTATTTGACATAATTAAACTCCTGTTATTAATTTATAATTGGCAATAGAGAATTGTCAATTAAGTTATTGTCCGTTGACAGTAATAATATTAATTTTTATTTTTTTGTTTCTGGCGATTTTTTTGACCAATCCGGTAAGAACTCTTCCGGGGCCGATTTCTACAAATTGTTCGAATCCGTCATCAAGTAATTTTTCGATAGACTGTTGCCAACGAACAGCATCTACGAGCTGTTTCATAAGTTTTTCCGGCATTTCAGCTGGGCCAACATAGGCTAATGCGTCGACATTTGCGATAACCGGACAAGCTGTGTCGGTAAAAGAACATCCCTGCAAAGCAACACCAAGTTTTTCGGCCGCGGGGGCCATTAATGTGCTATGGAAAGCACCAGCAACTTTTAGTGGCACAGCACGGCTGGCACCAAATTCTTCGGCTTTAGCGGATGCCAGTTCACAGGCTTTAATCGAACCGCTGACAACGATTTGACCGGGGCAATTATAGTTTACGCCTGTAAGTATCTCGCCATCGCCGGCTTCGGCTAAAACAGCCGCACAAAGCTTATCGACCGCTTGCTCATCCATACCAAGAATAGAAACCATTGAACCCTGTGAATTGTTGGCAGCTTCCTGCATGGAAGAGCCCCGGAGTTGCACAAGCTTTAATCCCTGTTCAAAAGTCATGGCACCAGCGGCATATAAGGCAGTATATTCGCCCAGACTAAGACCAGCACAACAATCAGGTTTAATATCGGAAATATCTGTAGCAATTTTTCCCATACGCATAGCCTTCAGACAAGCCGCACTGGTAACAAAAATGGCGGGCTGAGAGACATCGGTCATATTGAGTTTGTCTTCGGGGCCATCGAAACAGATAGAGGCAAGGTCATAGCCTACAATTTCATTGGCATTCTGGTATAGTTCGGCGATTTCGGGGATTTGGGACAAGGATTTACCCATGCCTATATGTTGAGCACCCTGTCCGGGAAACATAAACAAAGTTTTCATTTTTCAATTCCTTTTGCTTAAACCGAGATCTCAGTTTGAATAAGTTAGTACCTAAAGGCATTAACGCCCCAGGTCAGGCCACCACCAAAGGCTACCAGCACTACCAGGTCACCCTTTTCAATATCGCCCTGTCGAACCGCTTCATCCAAAGCAATAGCGATGGAAGCCGCAGAGGTATTACCATAATTAGCAATATTACTGAACATTTTCTCTTCGGGCATTTTAAGTCTTTTAACAACTGCTTCCATGATACGAGCGTTCATTTGATGAGGGATAACTAAATCAACATCATCAATAGTAACATTTAAAGTTTTAAGAGCTTCCTTGACAGATTTGACTATCTGCCGCGTAGCAACATTATAAGTTTCGCGACCATTGATTTCCATATAAATCATGTCAGGGTTTGGCAATTCTTTACCAACTGGATGGCGGCTACCATAAGCTCTGCAAATGAGAGTTTCAGCACCACTACCATCGGCACCACAATCACAATATACAACGCCGTTTTCGGTAGTTTCTTCGGCAGTAAAGACCGCTGCGCCAGCACCATCACCAAAAAGGATACAGCTGCCGCGATCCTGATAACTGGTAATTCTGGAAAGAGTTTCAACACCAATAACGAGAATATTTTTGGCCATTCCAGAGCTAATCATAGAAGTAGCGACGCTGATACCATAAGTGAAACCACTGCAGGCAGCCTGAAGATCAAAGGCACAGCAGCCAATAGCGCCGATGCCCTCTTGAACAAAACAAGCCGTTGAGGGAAAAGTCATTTCCGGGGTAATGGTCGCACAAATAATCATATCAAGATCAGCAGCGTCAATATTTGCCGCTTCAAGAGCTCTTTTACTGGCTTCGATGGCAAGGGTTGCTGTGGTTTGATCGTCATCAGCGATTCTTCTGTTTTTAATACCGGTTCTGGTTTGTATCCATTCATCAGAAGTATCAACTAGTTTCTCAAGGTCGAGATTGCTCAGAACTTTTTCAGGCAGAAAGCTGCCAGTTCCTGTAAGAACCGCACGGTATTTAGAATTTAAGAGTTGGCCGTTTTTAAAATTCGCCATAATCGTTCCATTTATATTAAATATGTTTGTTATCGTAAATGATTACAGGTCATAAACCACTTGTTTTATGACCTGAAATTGTTATCAGACCTTTTTGGCAGACATGAAAACAGCCGAGAACCATATTTACAGATTCGCGGCTGATTTATTACCTTGCAGCTTTAAGTCGTTCTACTATTTTATCATTGATGCCGGATTTAGCATGCTTAAGTGCCACGAGAATCGCATTTTTAATAGCGCGGGCATCACTTCTGCCATGGCAAATGAACGTATGACCATTGACCCCTAATAAGGGAGCTCCGCCATATTCTACATAATCATGCTTAGCATAGATTTTTTCAACAACTGGTTTAAAATGAGGCAAAAGTTCGGGCTTCTGTTCAGCGAATTCTTTAGCAATATATTTGAATAAGCTGGCCGAAACACCTTCGGTGAGCTTAAGGACGATATTGCCGATAAAACCATCACAAACCAGAATTTCCGCTGGGCGGTCGAGCAATTCACGTGGTTCGATATTGCCAACAAAATTGAGACTTTTATCATCGCGGAGGAGTTTATTAACAGTTTTGAGCAATGAAGTGCCTTTTGCTTCTTCTTCACCAATGTTAATCAGTCCAATGCTAGGATTCTGGTCGCCAAACATTTCGCGGCAATATACATCGGCCATCAATGCGTATTCATAGAAATGAATAGCTTTAGGGCTGACATTAGAACCAACGTCGATCAGGACAATTGGACCCTTGACAGTAGGAAAGGCAACTAAGATACCCGGTCTTGAAACACCAGGTAATAGCCGCATAGACATTTGGGAGGCAGCGACAAAAGCACCGGTATTGCCAGCACTTAAAACGATTTCAGCATCACCACAAGCAACTAATTTAGTCATCACGGCAATAGAACTGTCTTTTTTGCGTCTAAGGGCATCCACCGGCGAGTCATTCATATCCACCACTTCAGAGGCATGGACAACAGAAATTCTATCCTGCCAAGATGGAAACTGACTATCTAACTGCGACTTAATTACCGATTTATCACCAACCAGCACAATCTGATCTTCACCTATTTCTGGTAAAGCCTGAATCACACCTTCAATAATTTGTTGCGGTGCATTATCGCCACCCATGGCATCGACAGCTATTCGCATGTAAATATATCCTTCTTCCTGGTGAACCAGGGACTGTCACTAAATAAAACAAAAAACAGAACTAAATCTTATTAGCCTTTAGCAAATGTCTGCGATTTGTTCAGATAGCCACATTTTCCGCATACAGCGTGAGGCAATTTGGCACTACCACAATTATCACATAAGGTATAATTAACTGGCTTCATCGCATGATGACTGCGACGAGTGCGGGTACGACTTTTTGATGTCTTTTTTACTGGTAGCATTTTTCACCTAAATTCTTTACAAATAATACTTTATACTTCTGTTGCCAATCGAGTTTACATAGGCGCAACATGGCCGATGACTCGACAATTGAGAAAGGATATTGAAATGAAGCCTTTTTGTCAAGAGAAATATGCGGGTTTTCTTAATAGAGAATTAAGCAGGATAAGTTGAAAGCACTAAATGAGTTGTGGCGCAAATGCAACAGATAATCTTTGAATTAGAAAATAGATGCAAATTCTTTTTGCAATGGGAGTGGGTTTCTGGTAGATTTGAACATGGAAATTTCTTGATTTTGAACAAATTTAAAACATAATTTATATAGTGGTGCCAAAATGGCTGGAAAAAAAGATAAACCTACCCTGATAGATCTGATCGAAAAGGACAAATTTAAGACACCAGAATGGGTCAATAATACCGCTCAGCAGGCGGCAAATAACCGCAATTCCAGTAAAAAATACCAGAATACCGCGCCGGACGGTATGATTATGAGCAGTAAACCGGTTGAATTACAGGATACCTCTGAAAACTCGCATCAGGAATATGAACCACGTCGACTAAAAGGCCCAAGGACGCTGATGATAGCCTTGGCATCAATAGTGTTATCCGCTTTATTAGTCATAGGTTTCATTATTATGAGCGGTAATGGCGAAAATAAACCAGATGGAAGCGATTCGGAAGTAGCTACAGGAGATCCTGATGCAGGACCCGCAAAGGAAATTACGACATTAGAGGGTTCTGAGCCAACCGGATCAGTAATTCCCCGGCATGAAGACAAACCTGCCCCTGCAGTAACAGCAAGAACAGGCAATTGCTTTGTGATTTGTGCAGGCACAAAAGCTGAAGTTAGTTTTATCAAAGAATTCTTCGATAACAATGGGCTGCCCATCACTATAGGTAAATTATCAAATAATTATGTGGCTACCACAACTGCAACATTTGCCTCGCAATCTTCTCAGGCATGTCTTAGCCTTAAAGCCAAGATAGAAGAAGTGGGCCGGCTTTATATTGCAAACCGCCCCAATGGAGCTCCAAATTACACGCTCAAAGATAACTTTCAGGGTGCCTATGCATATAATGTGACGAAAAATGTATCAAAGATTGATTTTTCTAATTAGGGTTTGGGCATTGGCCTAGTCAGTGCCTTACTGTAGGATCAGATTTGGCATGCGTTTATGATTAAAAAACGATAAACTTGGATTTTATGAAATAAAAACCAAAAATTCTATTCACAAATCCCGGGAATCTGCTATAATACCGCTCTTTACCAACGCAGTCCACGGCATGATTGCGTGTAAATTATTGTAAATAAGCGATTTATGGCTGTTTGAGTCATTAATCAATAGGAGTAATAAAATGTCAGTTGATCGTTCATTAAAAAGTGCTTCCTTACTTTCGCGTCATCGTAATGTTCTAAATAGAGAAGAACGTTTACTGAAACTTATTGATGCAGGAAAATGGGAAGAAGGTCAAAATTCAATCTTTGGTCTGCAAAAAGTAGCTCATTACAAACCCGCAGCCGGTAAGAAGAAAAAAGTCAAAGGCCCTAAAGAAGAAGAAAAGTAATACTGAGATTTGCGATCCGGCCAATAAGAGTTTCACTCTGGTTGTGACATGGGTTGTTTATATGATCATTGCTATACAAGCCGACGTTTATTTGAAACGGTCGGCTTTTTTTGTAAATATTGGCCAAAATCAATTTTTTAAATACAGTGTTAAGACAGTTACATTGCAAAAACGTCAAAAATATACTGGAAATTTGAATATTGGTCACTAAAATAGCCCTGTTATCATTGTAGAGAGACTGCAAACGTAAGAATATCAAAAAACAGGAATTAGAAAGTAGTTAATGCGATTTATATTGCTTGACAGAGTAGAAGAATTAGAGCCCGGTAAAAAAATCGTGGCGATAAAAAATATTACATTGGCCGAAGAATATCTTCAGGATCATTTTCCGGCCTTTCCGGTACTTCCGGGTGTTTTATCGATTGAGGCACTGGTTCAGTCAGCGGCGATGCTGGTGAGAGTGACTAATGATTTCCGCCAATCGATGATTGTCCTGGATGAAGCGGTCAATGTAAAATATAAAAATCTGGTAAAACCCGGCAATACCTTAAGGATGGAATTGATCGCAAAAAAGATCGATGAAAATTCCAGCTCTTTTGTTGCTAAAACCACCAGTAACGATATAATCATGGTTGAAGCCAGGCTAAAGTTGCGCCACTTCAATCTTGCAGATAAAGATAAAGATCTGGCGGATGTAGATGTCAGACTAATAAATGAATTAAAACAGCAGGCCAAATTAGTTGGTGCCTGCTAATTTCCTTTCCAGGAGGTTATACCTGCTATGTCTATGACTTCAGAAGAAATTTTTGAAAAAGTCCAGGAAAATCTAGTTGACGCTTTAGGTGTTGATGATGATGAAGTAACACTACAATCAACCCTTATGGGTGATCTTGGCGCAGAAAGTATTGACTTTCTGGATATCGTATTCAGACTCGAAAAAGAGTTTGATATTCAGATCCCCCGCGAAGAATTATTCCCAGCTGAAGCGATGATGGGTAATAGTGAGCTGGTTCAGGATGGCAAAGTTACCGCAGCTGGCATCGCTCAATTCAAAGAGACTATGCCTCACGTTGACTTTTCGGAATTTGAAGCTGACCCTGACATAAATAAGATCACAGATTTATTTACCGTTGAGTCAATCGTCAAGTTTATCGCTGGAAAAATCAACTAAGTTAAGCTAACAGGACTACTTGTGCCTTTAGCTACAATAGTACAATTTCAAAAAACAGACAATAACCTCCCGATAAACTCGGGGGGTTTTTAAACATTAATATGACTGGAATTATTAAATAGATGCGTTGGTTCTGGATAGATAAATTTATTGAGTTTGAGCCCGGCAAAAGAGCTGTGGCAGTAAAAAATGTAACGCTGGCCGAAGAACATCTGCACGATCACTATCAGGCATATCCGGTTATGCCTGAATCATTGATGATCGAAGGGATGGCCCAAACCGGGGGGATCCTGGTTGGACAGATTCGCAACTTCAAAGAAAAGGTTTTGCTGGCTAAAATCGGCAAAGCTAAATTTTTCGAGATGGTGCGGCCTGGCGATCAGCTGTATTATGAAGCTGAATTTGATAATATCGCTGATGAGGCCGCTTCAATCAAAGGCACAATCACCTGCGGCGATACCTTGATAGCCGAGATTTCGATGCTGTTCAGCCATGTAGATAATAATATGGCGGGGGTGGAATTCCCGGAAGAAAACTTTGTATTTAATGAACAGTTTATGAATCAACTGACCCATTATTTACCAAAAGAATATAAACAGTCTAACTGACCAGGTCGGTTTGACTGACTGAATTTAACAGTATGGGCAAAGCCCATCCTACCAGAATAGAATTATCAGGAGAATAAACTGAAATGTCTAAACGTCGTGTAGTCATCTCAGGGCTGGGTATAATCAATGCTCTGGGTGCAGATAAAGATGAATATTTCAATGGTCTGCTTGAAGGAAAAGTTGGCATTGATCGTATCAAATCATTTGATCCGGTAAGTTTCAGCTGCCAGGTTGGCGGTGAAGCACCTGAGGTCAAAGTTAATAAGTTTCTGCCAAAATCACATCGCAAAGCAGCCAAGCTGATGAGTCGCGATATCATCTTTGCGGTGATCGCAACTGATAGTGCGATGAAAGATGCCGGTTTAAAGACCCGGGCGGACAATCCCGATGGGCCTATCGATATCGAACCTACCCGCAGTGGCGTCAATATCGGGGCAGGGACAATGTGCTGTGATCTGGAAGAGCTTACCTTAGCTGCATGTGAATGCGTCGATGGCGACAAATTCGACATGAAAAAATGGGGAGCCGAGGGTATGAATAACCTTACCCCTTTGTGGATGCTAAAGTACCTGCCCAATATGCCCAGTTGCCACATAAGTATCATCTATGATCTGCAAGGGCCCAGCAATGCCATCACCTCCGGTGAGGTTTCCGGCATGCTGGCTATCAACGAAGCTTATCGTCATATCGCATCAGACAAAGCCGACATCATGATAACTGGCGGTGCCGAAAACCGGATAAATGCAATGGGTCAGATTCGCCATTGCCTGATGGATAGGCTTAATACCAAAGATAATGATAACCCGGCAGGTTCCTGTCGACCTTTCGATGCCAACGCTAATGGTGTCGTACAGGGCGATGGCGGTGCGATGGTTATTCTGGAAGAATACCAGCGGGCAACTCAGCGTGGAGCTGAGATTTATGCCGAGCTGAAAGGTTTTGGCAGTTCATATAATCAAAGTAACTATATTGATTGCGAAGCTGATGGCAAGGGCTGTGAAATCGCCATGCAGGCGGCGTTAAATCAGGCAGGGCTAAAACCTGAAGATATTGATTTGATTATCCCCAATGGCATAGGCCGCATCGCAGATGACAAAGCTGAAGCGACTGCGATTAAAAAGGTCTTTGGCGAACTGGCCGGTGAAATCCCGGTGCTGGCAACCAAAAGTAGAATTGGTATTTGCGGTGCAGGTGCCTCTGCTATCGATTTTGCGACAGCGGCATTGATTATCAAAAATGGCAAGGTGCCAGCGAATATCAATTGTGACAATCAATCATTGGGCTTGAATATGCCAACGACGGTAACTGAAGCTGAAATCAAGAATGTGCTGGTTACCTGCTATAGCCATGGCGGTCAAACCGCAGCGGCGGTAATTGGAAAATAAGAAAGCAAGTAAGTTTTGATTCTAGTCAAAACGGACGCCAGCGTCAAACCCTCCTGATACCTTTAATATTGGAGTCAGAGATGGTTTTTTAAGCTTAATTTTAACTTCTGGCGTGGCTATCAAAACGGAGTATATAGATATGACTAAAAGAGTTGTAATAACAGGTATGGGGCTGGTAACGCCCTTGGGTTTTGATGTTGAGACGGTCTGGCAGGCATTGATGGATTGCCAATGCGGTATCGAGATGATTGAGCTTTTTGATGCCTCAACTTTCCCGACAAAGTTTGCCGCCCAGGTCTCTAAAGATTTTAATTTTCTTGATGGATTGCCCGAGCAGTTGCGTAATAACCACAAACACGCCACCCGCAACAGTGGCTTTATGATCGGAGCGGCGTTGCAGGCCTGGCAACAGGCTAATCTACCGGCACCGGGCAGCAATGATACAAACGATGTAGATATGCCCCGGGTAGGTATTTATCTGGGAGCTGGCGAAGGGCCACTGGCATTCGATAGTTTCATTAATGCCTGTGTCTTCAGCTGGAATAAAGAAAAGCGACAAATGGACTGGAAACAATGGGGCCAGATCGCCAATGAACAAATGGAAGTTAATTCCGAGATCGAACAGGAAGCCAACATGCCTGCGGCCCATTTAGCTAATCTCTTTGGCACCCGCGGGCCCTGTTATAGTTGTCTGACTGCTTGTGCGGCATCGACCCAGGCTATTGGCGAAGCCACCGAAATGATTCGCAATGGCGAAGCTGATATTTTAATAACCGGTGGCGCCCATTCGATGATTCACCCTTTAGGGGTAACCGGCTTTAATCGCCTGACCGCCCTTTCCACCCGCAATGATGATATTAAAACTTCATCACGTCCCTTTGATGTGGACCGGGACGGCTTTGTCTTAGGCGAAGGAGCCGGAGCGATTATTATCGAATCACTGGAATCGGCACAAAAGCGTGGTGCGACAATCTTAGCTGAAATCATCGGCTATGGCTCAACTGCTGATGCCTTCCGGGTAACCGACCAGCACGATGAAGGTCGCGGCGGAACCGCAGCGGTCAAGCTGGCCTTAGCTGATGCCGGGATCACTCCTGCCGATGTTGACTATATCAGTGCCCATGGCACCAGCACCTCCGAAAATGATTCAATTGAAACCAAGGTCATCAAAAATGCCTTTGGCGACCAGGCTTATAAGACTCCGGTATCTTCGGTCAAGAGTATGCTGGGCCACCTGATCGCCGCCGCTGGCGTGACCGAACTGGTCACCTGCGTATTAGCTATCCGGGACCAGGTATTGCCGCCCACCATAAACCTGCAAAACCCTGACCCGGTCTGTGACCTGGACTATGTGCCCAATGCCCCGCGCAAGGCCAAAGTCAAGATTGCCATGAGTAATTCCTTCGGCTTTGGCGGCCAGAATAATACTCTGATAATCAAGGAATTTAGTGAATAAGCAAGTAAGTTAATCACAAGGGTTCAGTTAATCGCTGAGCCCTTTTTTGTTTGCAAACGTCACAATACATCAATTAAAATAAAAATATGAATAACATTCTCGCCTATAATGCCTGCCAGAGTTATAACCTTATCGAAGCCTTTATCTGGTTTGGTTTTGGTGGATTCTGTATGTTTAAGCTAAGAAAAACCGTAGCGGCGTTGAAGTTCAATCAGATGATGCTAGCAATCGGGTTTGTGGCTTTTGGCATATCCGACCTGGTCGAGATCCGCACTGGCTCGTGGTGGCATCCGTGGTGGATGCTCCTCTGGAAAGCCACCTGCCTGATAGTAATTGGAAGCTGTATCTGGAAAATCCATAAACACCGCCAGACCAGTCAGACCGATTAAAGGCATATCCCCTGCTTTCATCTTCGATATTGACTTTTAGCTAAGCAATCTGATATAATAGCTGTGTTAAATTAAGTTTTTCAAATAATGGAGGAAATGTTATGAAAATGTTTAGAATTATGTTAGTAATCGGGTTATTGGCCAATTTATCGCTGGTTTCAAAGGTTTCAGCTGAGCTTTATGGCGGGATTGAATTCCCCCATGGCATTGCCAGCTTTGCCGATGTGGTGCTGAGTTATGATAATATGTACAGCGGTGGCCCGGCCCCGACAGCCCATCTTGACCCGACCGATGCACTTGGGATACCCCAGGGTTCATCCTCAGACTTCTTTATTACTTTAGGCCGCGGCGGCAAGATAGAACTGGGCTTTGTCGATAATTTCCTGGTCAATAGCGGAGATGACCTGGCTGATGTACATGTATTTGAAGTTGGCTCAGATGTAGAAGACACCTTTGTCGCCCTGCGTCCCACGCCTGAAACTGCAGCCCTGCTGGGTGATCCGGCCCTTTATGACAGTAATAATGATGGTTATTATGAAGTGGGCAAGGTCTTTGGGGCGACTTCCTCGCTCGATATTGATGCGATCTTTACCGGTTTTGCCGCTAATACGCTGGTATTTGATGCCGTCCAGCTGATCGATGACCCCAATGAAGGCGGTCAAACTGGCACAACTGTCGGGGCTGATATCGATGCCGTCGGAGCAATCGGCTCGGTACGGGCCTGTGACTATGATATCCTCGGGGATATCAATGGCGACTGCAAGGTTGACCTGATTGACTTTTCATTGCTGGCATCCAATTGGCTGCTGGATTGCAAAGTTACCCCTGATGATGCTGGTTGCGTGCCGATCGATTAGTTTTTTATTATATATAACTGATTAAAAGCCAATTAACCTGCTGAGTTGATTGGCTTTTTTAATGAGCTGGAATTTCCATTTTACCGACAGAGGTTTTTCGGCTATAATAATCCGCTTTATTGGTAATATTTGATGATTTATACTCAAAAGGTATGGTTTTATCGCCAATTATCACTCTGGTAACACCGTATTAATGGTTATCTTGTCAGGAAAAAAAGGATTTATAAGCAATGATAGATATTAAAAAGCTGCGTGAAAACCCCGAATTATTCAAAAAAGCCGCTATCGACAAGGGTTATAAGCTCGATTTCGATAAGTTTCTGGCCATGGATGCTGAACTATTGCAGCTGCGTCAGCTATTACAGGACTTAGCCACCGAAAAGAACGCCGCCGGCAAGGCTATCGGCAAGATGAAAGATGCCACCGAACGCCAGGGGGCCATCGACCGGGTCGCCCAGCTCAAAGATGATGAAAAGAAATATAATGATGGCATCGCCGAGCTGGAACCGCAATTCAATGAAATGATGCTGCGTATCCCCCAGCCGGCATCACCTGACAGCCCTATCGGTAAAGATGAATCGGAAAACGTGGTAACCCGCAACTGGGGTGATTTGCCGAAGTTTGACTTTGAACCCAAGGATCATATCGCCCTGGGCACCGCTCTGGGTATTATTGATCAGGAGCGGGGTGTTAAACTATCGGGCTCCCGCTTTTATGTACTCAAAGGCGATGGCTGTTTATTGCAGCGGGCGATTATGGCACTGGCCCATGACATGATGGTAAAGAAGGGTTTTGAACCTTTAAGTGTCCCGGTTATTACCCGTGAAGAAACCTTCATGGGCACTGGCTGGTTTCCCGAAGGCAAACCGCAGGTTTATCAGATACCCGAAGATGATTTGTTTATGATCGGTACCGCCGAGGTTCCTGCTACCAGTCTTTATATGAATGAAATTCTCGATGGTGAAGAATTACCTAAGAAGTTTGTCGCTCAATCGCTGTGTTTTCGTCGGGAAGCCGGCGCTGCCGGCAAAGATACCGCCGGACTCTATCGCGTTCATCAGTTTGAAAAGGTTGAACAGGTGATCATCTGCAAAAACGATTCAGCAGAATCCGAGCAATGGCATCAGCAAATTGTCAAAAACTCCGAAGAGCTGATGCAGGCTCTGGAGTTGCCTTATCGAGTGCTGGAAATCTGCACCGGCGATATGGGCATGGCCAAGTATCGCATGTATGATATTGAAACCTGGATGCCCAGCCGTGATGCCTATTGCGAAACTCATTCGGCATCGAACCTGCAGGATTTCCAGGCCCGCCGCCTGAACCTCCGTTATCGCGATGAAAATAAAAAGGTTCACTTCTGTCATACCTTAAACAATACCGTTGTCGCTTCACCGCGGGTTTTGATCCCGGTGCTGGAACAATATCAAAATGCCGATGGCAGCATAAGGATACCAAAGGCATTGCAGCCTTATATGTTTGGCCGGGAAGTTATTAAGTAGGACAAGCATCCTGCTTGTCTTTTCTCCAACAAGGCCAGTTAAAAAACAATCGACATAAAAAAAAAGAGGAAAATAATTAAAGAAGAAAAAAACTGCTAAACCATCAAGTGTGTCACTTGATTAACATTATGGGATACAAGACAAGCAAGATGCTTGTCCTACATTTGCAATGACAAATATATTTTATAATCAAGAAGATCGAACCAAAACAAACAGGCGACATTTGCCTCATTGGCAACAGTCAGGCAAATTATATTTTGTCACTTTTCGACTAGATGATTCTATCCCCGTAAATAAGCTGAAAGAGTTATATAAACAACAGCAAGTGTTCATTGCTAAGAATCCACAACCATACAATCAGCAGCAGCAAAAACAATACAATTACTTATTCAATGAAAAAATCAACATCTGGTTAGATAACTGTTATGGACAATGCTTGCTGGCCCAAGAAGAATTAGCCAGTATTGTCCAAAATGCAATAGAATACTTTGAATACAAAAAATATATATTAGATCATTGGGTAATCATGCCCAATCATGTGCACATAATAATATTATTGTTAGAAAATTTCACTTTAAATAAGATATTACATAGCTGGAAATCATATACTGCCAGAGAAATCAATAAAGCGACAAACAGAACCGGACAGCTATGGCAACATGAATCATTTGATCATATTGTCCGAAGCCCGATTTACCTACAAAAATATCGTGAATACATAATTAAAAATAAAGATAAAGCCGGAGATAAAGCCTTATTAAGCACTTCAAGTATTCCACTTGATTAACATTCAAGTAGGACAAGCATCCTGCTTGTCTTTTTGCCAACAAGGCCAGTTAAAAAAATAATCGATATAAGCAAAAAAGAATAAAATAATTATGGAAGAAAAAGCCCTGCTAAACCATCAAGTATGTTACTTGATTAACATTATGGGATACAAGACAAGCAAGATGCTTGTCCTACATTTATCATGAATACAACACGCAGAGAATTTATTAAACGATGTAGCCTGACAGCTGCGGCAATGGCCCTGCCGGGCTGTGCAAAAGTTAAAGCTCAGGCCCAACAGCCCAATATCATCTTTATTATGAGCGATGACCATGCCAGTGGCGCCATCAGCTGCTATGGCAGTAAAATCAATAAGACCCCCAATATTGATAAACTGGCCGCCGAGGGCATGCGCTTTGATGCAATGACGATAACCAATGCAATATGTGCCCCATCCCGGGCGACACTTCTCACCGGTAAGTATAATCACAAGAATGGTTTTCTGCAAAATGGCTATAGCTTCAATGGCGATCAACAGACCTTCCCCAAGCTGCTGCAGGCAGCTGGTTATCAGATGGCAATCGTGGGTAAATGGCATCTCAAGAGTCAGCCAACCGGCTTTGACTATTATAGTGTCATTCCCGGCCATGGCAAATTCTTTGACTGCAAGTTCAAAGAGACCGGACGACCATGGCGGGATGGCGTAGCCGGCGGTGAAATTGTCAAAGGCTATCTTACCGATGTCATAACCGACAAATCTATCAACTGGCTAAAAGGCCGGGATCAGTCCAAGCCATTTTGTTTAATGGTTCATCATAAAGCACCCCATGAACCCCATGAACCCGATGCCAGGCATGCCGACATGTATGCCGATATCGATATCCCCGAGCCTGACACCCTCTATGATGACTGGTCCACAAGGTTAGCTGCCGGAAGTGCCAGCGGTTTTTCCCAGATAGCTAATTGCAATTATCCCGAATATGAAGAATTAGTTAAAAAATATCCCGATGCCAAAGAACGCACCAAAGTAATGTATCAGGCCTATATCAAAGGCTATCTACAACTGGTAGCTTCACTGGATGACAATATCGGCAGACTGCTGCAATACATTGATTCCAGTGACTTAAAAGATAATACCATCGTGGTCTATACCTCTGATAATGGCTTCTTCCTCGGTAATCATGGCTTCTATAATAAAATGTGGTTTTATGATCAGGCTTTATATGTGCCTTTGATTGTGCGTTATCCTCAGGAAGTCAAAGCCGGCTCTGTCAATAATGATATGGTGCAGAATATTGATTTTGCCCCGACCTTTCTGGATTATGCCGGGGTGCAAATTCCCGCTGATCTTCAGGGCCGCTCGATGCGTGCCCTGCTGGGAGGCCAAAGCGATGCCAAATGGCGCGATAAAGTCTATTATCACTATTATGAAGGCTATGATATCCCTGAACAATATGGCATTCGCACTAAAACCCATAAGTTAATCTGCTATCCAAACTTCAAAGATGAACTCTACTGGGAACTTTTCGATTTAGTCAAGGACCCCGCCGAGCTTGTCAATATCTATGACCAGGATCAATATGCCCAAATTCAAAAACAGCTTCACGCTGACTTAGTTCAATTGCGGCAACACTATGGCGATAACAATGAAGTCCACGGCCCTAAGACCAAAACCAGCGAAGTAAAGAACCTGGCTCAAGGCTGTCCGGTCCAGTTGAAATATCCATGCTCACCCAAGTATCCCGGTGGCAGCGAAAACGCTCTAACCGATGGCATAATCAATAATGTGTCCCCGCGCTGGGCCTTTTATTATGATAAATGGATGGGCTTTGAATCTACCCATCTGGGGGCAACTATTGACCTGAAAAAAATGCATAATGTAAAAGCCATCAAGACCCGGTTCCTGGACAAGGCCGACAGCTGGATCTTTGCCCCCGATGCCGTGCGTATATATGTATCTGATGATGGCGAACATTATTATGAGATCAATGTCGAACTTAATCGTCAGCGCACCGAAGGCGGTCTGGCATATATCAATATTTATCAGGGGAGCCCCATTCAGGCCATCCGCTATGTCAGAGTGATGGCCAGGAACATTGAAGTATGCCCCGATTGGCATCCCGGAGCCGGCCAACCGGCCTGGATGTTCATCGATGAGATAATTGTAGAATAAAGAAAGGCAAAAGGCACAAGGCATAAGGCACAAGCCAATCAAAATAAACTGATAACTTCATGTGTTTTATGACCTTCACGCTAAACAATAAAGACAATAAGCCCCGCATCTGATAACTTATGCCTTATGCCTTTTGCCTTATGCCTGTTAAAAATAAAAAACCACTTAATCCTATAATAGTAAGCTCTGCACTTAGCAGGCCTGCTAAAAAAAATAAAAAAAGGAAAACAAATTATGATAGTTGTAATGACACCAGAATCTACCGAAGCCCAGCTAAACCATGTTGTCCAGCTGGTTACCGAAATGGGACTGACCACCCATATCATCCGTGGCACCGATCGTACCGTGGTAGCCGCCGTTGGCGATAAACGCAATACCGATAAGACCGCTATCGAAAACTGTGGCGGTGTTGAAAAGATCGTCCCGATCCTGGCACCGTTTAAGGTCGCCTCCAAAGAGGTCAAACAGGAAAAAACCATTGTCGAACTGACCCCCGGCGGTGCTACCGTAGGCGGTAAAGAGCTGGCTATTATTGGCGGACCCTGCGCTGTTGAATCCAGACAACAGATTATCGATGTCGCCCATGCCATCAAAGCTTCCGGTGCGGTAGGCTTGCGCGGCGGAGCCTTCAAACCCCGAACTTCACCTTATTCCTTCCAGGGTCTAGCTGAAAAAGGTCTGGAATATCTCGCCGAAGCCGGCCAGGCAACTGGCCTTGCGGTCTTTACCGAGGTGCTGACCATGGAACATTGCAAGATGGTTGGCAATTATGCCGATGTCCTGCAGATCGGGGCCCGCAATATGCAAAACTTCATGCTGCTTAACGCCGCCGGTCAGCAGTCCAAACCCGTCCTGCTGAAGCGCGGGATGTCAGCAACCATGGAAGAATTCCTGTTAGCTGCCGAATATATTATCAATGCCGGTAATCCCAATGTTATACTCTGTGAACGCGGGGTGCGAACCTTCGAACAGTATTGCCGCAACTCGCTGAACCTTTCAATTATCCCGGCCATTCAGCGGGTAAGCCATCTGCCCATTATCGCTGACCCCAGCCATGGCACCGGCCATGCCTATATGGTCGAGCCAGCCAGCAAAGCCGCCATAGCAGCCGGGGCCGATGGCCTGATAATCGAAGTTCACCCCGACCCCGAACGCGCCTGCAGCGATGCCGGCCAGCAACTAACCCCGGCAGCCTTCGATGAACTCATGCAAAAGGTCAAAAGAGTAGCCAACGCAGTAGATCGCCAGCTTGAAGCTGGACACAAGCAGGCTGAGCCTGCACCCAACTAACATAAGGATCACTGGTGGGTGTATGTTACCGGCGTCGTTGCCGCCTGCAGCTGGCTGGATGTCTGAAACGTGAGACAAACGCTGACCATGGCAATGCAAGTTTTGAGCCGTGCGCTTAGCACCCAGCTTGAAGCTTGATACAAGCAGGCTGAGCCTGCACCCAACTAACATAAGGATCACTGGTGGGTATTTTCTACCGGCGTCGTTGCCGCCTGCAGCTGGCTGGATGTCTGAAACGTGAGACAAATGCTGACCATGGCAATGCAAGTTTTGAGCCGTGCGCTTAGCACCCAGCTTGAAGCTGGACACAAGCAGGCTGAGCCTGCACCCAACTAACATAAGGATCACTGGTGGGTGCATGTTACCGGCGTCGTTGCCGCCTTGAACTGCTTGTGTGTCTATGCAATTGTGACAGGGTAAGTAAAACTATTCAAATGGCTTGCCGGTAGGATGGGCTGTGCCCATGCTGATTAAATACAACTTCGCGATAGCGACACCGAATAGCCAATATGCTATAATAAAAGTAAATAAAATCCAAAAACCTCAGGATTTAATGTTCTGAGGTTTTTTATTGGCTTGATAGCTGATATATCAGGTATCAAACAAGGCATACCACACCTGCATGGCCATCCTGCTGACAGCGGGACAATTATTCTGCCAGCAGCAGCATTATGCTGGCATCATCACGATTATGCTGGCAGCATAACGATTCTGCTGTGAGCATAACGATTCTGCTGTGAGCATAGCGATTATGCTGGCATCAGGAAGCTTCTGCTGGCAGCAGAAGAGTTCTGCTGAGTGCAGGAAGATGATTCCACTGTGCAGGAGCCCAAAGTAAGTCAACTTTATCGAAATTCGGACCTTAATCAGAGCATTTCACACCAGAAATGGAACAAAGTAAGCCTGCAGCAGCATAATTCGGACGTGAATAAGCCTAAAGTAAGCCGGAATAACTCTCCTGCTGCCAGCAGAACGCTCCTGATGCCAGCAGGACGCTCCTGATGCCAGCAGAATCGTCCCGCACGCCCGATAACAGGATAATAAAACGTCCAATAACAACCAATCGACCTTATCAGTAGCATTAGAGGCATTTTTATACAAATTGCAGGTTTGCAGCGAGATTGAGCAGTTATCGGATGTGAAATAGCAGATAAGATTGCACGCAAAGCCGCCAAGGCGCAAAGAAAAGCAGAGATATTATCCCCAGAACGGTATTGCCGGTAATTGTCAAGCAAAATGAGACAATTCTATTAGAAAATTAAGCTCTAATTTTTCACTTGTTTTGGGGGGTT
>JAEIOG010000182.1 GCA_016342495.1 Phycisphaerae bacterium | reverse complement strand
AACCACAAGAAAAGAGCCTTTTTCGCTCCATAAAAGCAGCTCAACGCCTATTCCACAGATTTATGGGATGGTTGTGAAAAAAAATCAAAAATTTTTACCCTGACAATTTCACACACTTACTGATCATTCACAAAATCTTCTAAAATATTTCAATACAGGAATAAAAAAAGAAGAACACATACAACATAAACCATTACCAGGCAAAAGATTAGGTCGGGCAAGTGCATTTCAATTAATAAAACAACACGCAAATATCATTCCGTTCAGCCGAACCCGTAGAGATGCAAAACATAATCCAGAAACGCAATCCTTGTCCAAGCTGATTTCATTTACTAATCCCAGGAATATGCTCGCATATTTAATTCAAAATGGTATATTTACATTTTATGAACTTAATGGGTTACCCCTGATTTTGACTTATCTTAGCGTAACTCATATCTTGCTATTTTCGTAATTTTAGGAATTATGATATGAATTACCTCAATATGTCTCGACGTAATTTTTTGAAATCTATTGGTTTTTCAGCAACAACACTAGCTGCATATTCATCATTAACAGGTTGCCATTGGCAAAAATCAAATGTCAATGACAAAACAGGCCCTGGCCCTAACGTTGTAATGATTTATCTGGACGATTTAAATGAGTATCAACTTGGCTGCTATGGGGGCGACGTATATACGCCACACATGAACAGCCTAGCCGAACAGGGAATACGTTTTACGAGGGCTTATGTTACAACCTCTATTTGCACACCAAGTCGCTATGGGCTTATTACAGGCCAATATCCCAGCAGATGCTCACATCCGGATTACATAAAAGAATTTCCTGAAAAAGTTCAGACAGAAGTGCGTTTCAATACCTCGGTCAACCCTGATTCACTGAATCTTGCAAAGGCAATGAAAAAAGCGGGCTATGTGACTGGATGTGTTGGAAAATGGGATTTTGGAAGTCCTGTCCCTGATTCGCCACACGCTCTTGAAGTGTTTCCAAGTACTGATGGATGGACAAAAGCGGCCGATGAAGTCGATATTAAAGACCCAAAAATTTCAGCATTACTCAAACGCAACCATAATAAACTATGCAGCCACGCCCAGCGTCTTGGATTTGATTATGCCCATGCATTATATCGCCTGAATATGGAATTCTGGAATCATTCGTTGAATATTCATAATATGGAATGGGTAACAGATGCAGCAATGAAATTTATTGACAAAAATAAAGAACAACCATTTTTCCTCTATATGGCTCCTACGCTTCACCATATTCCTCATCCACAAGAGTCCATGCTGCAAGCTGATCCGAAAATAACAATGGCAGGATATCTTGATGTTGCTCCAAATGTTCAGCCTCCACGAGATACTATAATCCCTCGCGTCAAAGCTGCTGGATATAAACCTGAATCTGCATATTGCACCTGGCTTGACGATGGCATAGGCGCTGTAATTAATTTATTGAAAAAGCATGATCTTTATGACAATACTATCGTGATATTAATGAGCGATCATCAATCCAGAGATAAATGTTCATTATATGAAGGAGGTGTCAGGACTCCATGCATAATTCGATATCCAAAAAGCGTACTTGCTGGCCAGGTATCTGATAATTTGATGCAAAATATTGATATAGCTCCAACCATATTTGATATGTGTGACATATCGCCTTCAGCAAATATGGCTATGGATGGCCGTAGTGTAGTGTCTTTATTGAAAGGCGATGAAAAGCCCGTACATGAGTCTCTTTATTTTGAATATGGCTGGACTAGAGCTGTATGTACCAAACGATGGAAGTATTTGGCTTTACGGTATTCTAAAAAAGCGGATAAATTAAAAGAACAATCAGGCAAGCGGCTTTATCACGATAAGCAACTTGAGCCAATGCAGCACAATGTACTTCTTAATCATCCGAATTATTGGGATGCTGATCAGCTCTATGACCTGACTATTGATGCTGATGAGACAACTAATCTTGCCCACGATCCAAAACATCAAGAGGTTCTCAAAGAAATGAAGAATCGACTAAGTGCATATGTTAAAAGCTTAGGATCTCATCCTTTTGGTGAATTTTGATTGTATTATTTGCTAAAATCAAAAAGAACCTCATCTTAAAAGAGAAGCTCTTTTTGGCAAGTGTAAATGTAATTAATTATTTTTTCTCATAGGACCAGGAGCGTTCACATTTTTGCGCCAATTAATTAGGGTTTGGTGCATTTGGCTCGTCTTTTGCGGCATTTTCTTTGACAGGTCATGTTTTTCTTCTATGTCATTTTCCAGGTCATATAGCTCTACATAATTATTGTCAAGGAATTCAATGAGTTTGTATTTGCCGTCTCGGACAGCTGAGCAGTTTTCAGAGCCCACCACCCAGTCAAATAGCGTCAGATTAGGAAAATGCCAAAATACTGGGCCTCTGGATTCATTGCTTTTGCCAGATAATATTGGTGCATAGCTTTTGCCATCAACATGGTCTTTTGGACGTAAAGGCAATCCTGCCATTTCCAGGATAGCAGGATAATGGTCCGGCCCCGTCACAACTTGATCAGATATGGTTCCAGCTTTTGCAATTCCGGGCCACCGGACAATCATGGGGACCCTGATACCACCTTCGTACATCCAGCATTTTCCCCCTCGAAGAGGTATGACTGATGTGGCTTTGGCAATTTTGTCTTTCTTGCATGCATCGCCACCATTATCAGATGTAAAGACGATTATGGTATTTTCATCAAGATCAAGAGCTTTTAGTGTTTTACGAATTTTTGCGACGGAATCATCAACCGATGTAACCATAGCAGCATAGGTAGCATTGTCCTGATGCATTTTGCGGTCAGCTGGCCCTTCTTTGGTCCAGGCTGGGCCTTGGAAAGTTGTGCCATCAATGATTTTTTGTGATTGATCGACAAGGTCCTTCTTGGCTTCCAGGGGGGTGTGAACCGCATAATGGGAAAGGTACACGAAAAATGGTTTGTTTTTGTTGGCTTTGATAAAGTTGACCGTTTCATCGGTAAGGCGATCGGTAAGATATTCACCATTCTTGCCGCCATCGAGATTAGGAACATTTGCAACTTTCTTCTCATTTTTATATGGGTAGAAATATGATGCTGGTTGGCCAGCTGTGTGACCACCTAAGTTAATGTCAAATCCCTGGTTTTCCGGAAATGCACCTTTTTGGCCAATGTGCCATTTGCCGGCAAAAAAAGTTTGGTAACCATTGGCTTTCATGGCTTCAGCTATAGTGAAATCGCTGAGTGGCAAAACAGAATGGCCTTTGGGATGTGTGCCGCCGGGGGCGCCATAGCGAACTGGATATTTCCCGCTCATTAATGCTACTCTTGAAGGTAAACACATTGGATGGGCTGCATATGCATTGCTGAATAGTACCCCGTCATTAGCTAGCTGGTCGATAGCCGGGGTTTTGTAAATTTTGGAACCATAACAGCTGAGGTCTTTCCATCCCATGTCATCAATCAAAATAAAAACAACGTTGGGTTTTGCCTTTGAAGCGAAATATCCTCTGCTTGAGCATCCTGTAGAGATATTTGCTATTGTTGTAGCTGCTGCACATTTTAAGAAATTACGACGATTAAGATTTTTCATATTTTCTCACATTTCTTATTTGAGACTAATAAGTTCATTGAAAATATTCTGGCATATTAGTTATCCTTTGTCAACGTTTTTACATTGACTTAATATTTACAAGTTTAGAGTTTTTTTGATTTAAGGAAACCTCGAAAATTCAATTTTAGCTGAGAACGAGCACTACGCGTGCAGCGAGATACCTTTTCCCCGCTGAGCTACGAAACAAAAAAAAACGCGAATATCTACAAATATGCACGTTTCTTTGTTTTTTGTCAGCAAAAAAAATCTTCTACTCTCAGCTCAAAAGCAATTATTAGAGATTCCCTTAAGCCACTTTCAATAATTTATAGGCAGGCATGTTTTCAAAGCCCAAATCGTCACTCTCACGCCTTAAATAATAAAATATTGCTCGTAGATTACTTATTATCCACTGCCTATTTTTTTATGCCTTGTGAAAATTCTTTTTGGCGTTTGGCAAATTCCGCAAAAACAAATTGAGCATTACCTAATTCTTTAGCTTTTACCATCGCGTGGTTGATCGTCTTGAGTGCCTTGGCAGGCTCCCCAGCTTTATAGTAGATCAGGGCAGCGGTATCTAGACTTTCGGGCCTGTTTGGGTCAAGTTTCTCAATGAGCCTTGCCAGGCGAACCATCTGTTTCATGTTCAGGGGCTTGATCCCCTGAGGCTGAGTGATAAGCCCATAAGCTAAACTGTTGATCTGCAGGTTCAAAAACTGTTTTTTTGACAAACCGCTAAAATAGGTTCCGCTCTTTTGTGCTGCGGGCTTGGCGCCATTCATTCTTAAATATCGACTTTCACTTGAAAAAGCTCCATTTCTTGTCAGTTCTACACATATTTTCTCGCTTCCGGCACCGACCCGACAGTATGTGTGAATCGGAATATTGACAATTTCAACCGGGAAACCGGCTTTTTGCCCGACGAGAAAATAAATCATGCTCATGCCCTCGCAATGAGCCTGCTTATGTTCCAGAACATCTTTGAGCATATACTGTTTGATCACATTCTTGCCTGAAATTATTGGAGCCCGGGTGTTGGGCTTCTTAAATCCGTATTTTTTAAATATCACAGTGTTTAATGCCTGCCCCTGAATCTTATAGTCTTTGCTGTTGTTAGCGATTTTTTTAGCTTCGGCAGCCATCAATTCGATTTGTTTTGTCATTGCATCATTGGGATCATGGCCGTACAGCACTTCGTTGGCAGCGATTATTACTTCCAGGTAGTCAAGTTTCGACTCGTCCAGTCTAGCGAAGTTCTCCAGATTACCAATCGCCCTGTCGATTTCAGATGCAGTGACATTTTTTTGGTCTGCCTGGACCGTGCCAGTCATCGCTGCAAATAATATGATTACTAACAAAAGGATACTGCATTTCTTTTTAGATATTGACATTTTCATTTTCCTGTATTCGAGATTTAAATAAGTACAAGCAATAATATATACGCAAAAATATCCTTTGCGGTTGACATAAAAATAATTTTTTATCCCAATTCTCACAAGAGAACATTTTTTTGCGCAATACTTGCCAAATGCTTAAATATCCGCTAAAATGGTTTTACTTGCGGTGGTTTTGGATAATTAATAGCATTTTTGCACTTTTGCTGAGGCAAATTTAAATGCAATAATGCTAAGTTAGGCTAAATCCCTGCTAACAAAGAGCTTATGCTCGTTTTTAATGTGGTGGGCCAGGCTTAAATGCTCAGCTAACCCTTGTTTTTTGTAGGAGATACAATATGTCAAAAGACGCAATTTTAAAAATCGAAGGTAAAGACTACAATATGCCTATCGTCACGGGCAGCGAAGGAGAAAAAGGCATCGATATAGCCAAGCTTCGCGCCGACACAGGCCATATTACTCTGGACCCTGGCTTTGGTAATACTGGCTCATCCGAAAGCAAAATCACTTTCATTGATGGCGACAAAGGCATTCTTCGCTATCGAGGCTATGACATCGAAGACCTCGCAGCCAACAGCCGTTTCGTCGAAGTTGCATATCTGCTTATTTGGGGAGAACTGCCCAGCCAATCCCAACTCACAAAATTTTCAGATATGCTAACCGACAATGCTCTGATCCATGAAAATCTCAAAAATCATTTTGAAGGTTTTCCCTGGAACGCGCACCCGATGGCAATGCTCTCAGCGATGATCAATGCTCTTAGCTGTTACCATCCCGAGCTTGTCGATCCCGATAATCGCAAAGAAGAATTAAAAGTAGCAGCACGCTTGATGAGTAAAATCAGAACAATTGCTGCTTTTTCATACAAAATGTCTCTGGGAGAACCTTTTACTTACCCCGATCCACATCGTCGATATGTAGCTAATTTATTGCACATGATGTTTTCGGTCCCTCATCAAAAATATGAACAGCAGCCCGAAATCGCCAAAGCTCTGGATAAAATCCTTATGCTTCATGCTGACCACGAACAAAATTGCAGCACATCAACCGTGCGTATCGTAGCTTCAGCTGGCTCGAACCTGTTTTCATCGCTTTCTGCTGGGGTTTGTGCTCTTTGGGGCAATCTCCATGGCGGAGCAAATATGGGTGTCATTTCCATGCTCCAGAAAATCCACGAGGGTGGCCTGGACATCAAGAAATGCATCGAAATGGCCAAAGACCGGGAAAGCGATTTCCGCCTCATGGGTTTTGGCCATCGCGTTTACAAAAATTTTGATCCGCGTGCTACCATCCTTCGAGCCCATGCAGACAAAGTTTTGGGCATCCTTGATATTAATGACCCGCTCTTGAATATCGCCCGTAGGCTCGAAGAAGCAGCTCTGAAAGACAGCTTCTTTATTGACCGCAAGCTTTATCCAAATGTCGATTTCTACAGTGGCCTGATCATGCGTGCTGTTGGCATCCCAACCGATATGTTTACCGTTCTATTTGCCATTGGCCGACTGCCTGGCTGGATCGCACATTGGCGTGAAGTCAATGAAGACCCCAATGGCCGTATCTCACGTCCTCGCCAAATCTACACCGGAGAGCCCCAACGCAAATACGTCCCCATCGACAAACGTTAAACTGACAAACCCAAACGTGGAGCATCAAAACTCCACGTTTTTTTATGGACAATGGCCTTTAAGACCGATAATTTGTAGATAGCTTGATTTTACAACTGAATTTTTGAAATATCTACCAAATGACCACTGACTGGCGTCAATTAAAAATTCCCTTCGACGACAATTATTCTTGCCTTTACACTGCCAAAGTATGATTATATTT
>JAEIOG010000181.1 GCA_016342495.1 Phycisphaerae bacterium | reverse complement strand
TTTCAAAACACACTTCAATTTCATTGGAGTGTGTTTATAGAAGGCAAAGACAATGCTGCAGCAAAAAGTCAAAAGCCAAATAATTATTAATGTATTTCTTATGAAAGGAGCTTATATGAATAAGCAAGAAACCAATTCAGCTTTACAATTGTTTACGATTTTACAACAGTTGTGCAAGCCGGTTTTACCAGAAAACTTGTTTCTTATACCAGAACAGCTTATG
Organism: Phycisphaerae bacterium; assembly: GCA_016342495.1. Classification (GTDB taxonomy): domain Bacteria; phylum Planctomycetota; class Phycisphaerae; order Sedimentisphaerales; family SM23-30; genus JAEIOG01. Next base: position 6,730 of record JAEIOG010000181.1, on the reverse strand, counting down.
GGTTTATCGCATCTGCTAAGTCAGATCGATACTCATCAGCAGAAATTGCTTAATAGCGGTAATGCTGTTAAATCGCAATTGGAAAACCTGACAGCTAATAATGCTTTACTGGCCAGTGCCAGTAAAGCCAATGCGGTATTGAGCAGTCAGCATTATGATGATCATATTATCATTCCTATGGTTAGATCATTATTTCCAGTGCTTGATCTCATTATTGATGCTCAAAGACATTGGGTCAGTTCTCAACAGATTACTGATTTACTTGATGCTATCTGGGTTCAGTTTCAACAGTTCTTAGATATTTATGATATTCACATTATCAGTAATAGCTGTAATGATCAATTTAATCCCCAAACCACCAAACCCATAAAATGGATTGGTACCGATGATAAGCCACTTGATGGCCTTATCGCTGAATCTCTTCGAGTTGGTTTTCAATTAGGTACCAATAGGATGCTTAGATTTGAAACCGTATCACTTTTCAAATATCAACCAAATGAATTTCAAACAATCATATTAAATGAAAGGACAGAACAATGTTAATACCAGGAATAGATGCAGGAAACTCTCGTTTTAAGTATGCCGTAGCTGATGAAGCTGGTAATCCCAAACTTATTACTAATCGTTTTGGTGAATCTTTTACTCCCAGTGCAGTATTTTTCACTTCTGATGGCTCTACTATCGTAGGCACTGAAGCATTAAATGCTGGCTTTGCTGAACCGCAAAGATTGGTGACTAATTGGAAAAGGGCAATGGGCACAGATACCGCTCTTTATATTGATGACAATGGCAAAGAATATTTTGCTATGGATATCCTGGCAATCTTACTTGCTGATGCCAAAGAAAGCATTGAAACTAAAACTGATCAGGTCGTCAATGAAGCAGTTATTACCGTGCCAGCTAACTATAGCGATTTGCAAAAGCAGCAGACAATCGATGCAGCCAGTAAAGTTGGTATCAAAGCAATTCTACTGCCGCATGAACCAACCGCAGCTGCCTTAGGTAATAAACTGCATGATCGCAATAACTGTACAGCTTTAGTCTATGATTTAGGCGGCGGGACATTTGATGTTACAGTTGTACGTTCAAGAGGTAATGTCTTTACAATTATAGCTACCGGCGGTGACTCTAATATCGGTGGTAGAGATTTCAATGACCGTATCAGTGAAAAGCTATTAGATGAATTTGAAGTTAAAAATAGTTTCAGACCTCAAAAAGATCAAGATCCTATCTTTTATCAGGAGATGACTCAAAGAATTGAACAGCTGAAAATCAGTCTTTCGATTCAGAATCAATCTCAGATAGTATTATCCTGCCAGGGCAAACAATTGCAAATGACAATTACCCGTCAGCAGTTTGATAGCTGGGTGATGGATCTTGCGGTAAAAACTATGGCTAAGACCAATCAGGTTATCAAAGATAAAAATCTTGATATATCCCAAATCGATGAAGTATATGCCGTCGGTGGCGGGGCCATGATGCCAATTATCATTGAACAACTTGAAGAGTTGACCGGTAAGAAAGTCTCTCGTCGCTGTGAACCGCATGTGGCAGCTGCTTTAGGTGCGGTTTTTGCTGGACGTCTGGAATATAAACGCAAAAATGAACCTTATCCCAACGGTGATGTTGTTCTGCCAGCACCAGATTATATTTTGCATGAAATACTGAGCCATTCTGTTGGTGTGTTGGTGTTGGATGAAAATGGTAATGATATCTGTAATGAAATCCTTGCCAAAGATACTCCCGTTCCATCGATTCAGACCAAACTCTTTAAGCTCAGCGAACCTGACCAGATGGCTGTTACCATCAAAATCCTGCAAGGTGAAAATGGTCAGGATGCAGATAGTTGTCAGCCATTAGGTCATTTTGAGCTTGAAGGCTTACCGGCTCGACCAGATATGATTGGCCGAATTGAAGTGACTTTCTCGCTGGATAATAACGGTATATTAACTGCCAGGGCTCGTGATAATGCCAGCGGTAAAACTGCTGAGATGGAAATTAACTATGAAATTTCTGCAAACAGTGATGCTAATCAGGTAGATGCCGCTTAATTATTAATCAATAGTTCGGCAGGTATTATTTATCTGCCGAACTCTATTTCAAAAGGAAACAATTATGAAATATTTAGAATTTGCCAACCATGTTCAGGCTAATAAAACAGAGCATACTGTCGTAGTTTCTGATTTATCACCATCGATGGCTGAAGAAGACCTAAAACCCAGCAGAAAAGTTGCTGCTATTAAAGCTTTTCATGAGCTTGTAAAAATCAAAGATAAATATCATCCTCAAGATAAGATGGCAGTTATTGGTTTTTATGATATAGCTGAAGTGTTGCATAACCTTGTAACTATTGGCGATAACTTCAATAGTTTACAAATGGCTTTTAGTGGCAAAGATGGCGGTTATGGAACAGATTTTAATGCCGCTCTTGAACTTGCTGAAAGCTGTTTATTTAATCAACCAGTAAAAGCCAATAATGGTTTTTTCTTACAGATGTTGACAGGAATATTTATTGAACCAGATTCACCTAAAACAAATATCCCTGATGATGCCAATGTTATCAGGCGAATTATCATGTTAACTGATGGTGAGCATAATGGCGGTGGTAACCCCGTTGATATTGCCAGGAATCTCAAAAGTGCTGGTGTGATAATAGATTGTATCGGTATTGGCGGTAGCCCAGAAGCGGTCGATGAAGAATTACTTAAACAAATCGCTTCAGCTAATCCAGATGGTTCCAAACGATATTGCTTTATTGGCGATCAACAACAACTGATCCAGAAATATCAAAGTTTAGCCCATCATATCCAGATAGTTTAGGAGGCAATGATGACAACAATTATTAATCCTATAGCTATGTTTTTTAGCCTGATTGTGACAGTAATTAATATCACCGAGTTCTTTTTGCTGGTTCATCTGATTTTACTGTGGAAAGATATTAATTGGCTAAAGTCATTTAATACTGCCGGTGCCGCATTAGTTAAAAGAGTTATGAATTTGACTGAAAAATCGTTTAGTAAACTAATTAATAAAACTTTATCAATCCAGGGCAGTATCATTGCTGCCCTGGCAATCTTGCAGATAATGAAAGTAATGCTTTATGCTATCTGCAAGCTTTAAGAAAGGATCTATCATGTTAACATTAATCTATGTAGTAATATTTGTGATACTCTTCCTGATCATAAGTAATGTTCTTGCTGAAAATATTTCAGTGTTTGGAGACTATCCGAAAATATTGGCATTTTGCGTTACGGTATTATGTATGATTGGGATGTTTGAGGTTTTTAGTGGTATGGAGGGGATTCAAGTGAATGTTGTTTTACTGCCTTATGCTGCATTGGCTATCTGGATTATTATTATGTTTATGCTTAAAACAGTATTTGGTTTTATTAGGAAATGCAGTTTGAAGAAAATAGAAAGGAAATATGAGAATGTATCAAAACATCGAAATTAATGAATCAGTAGGATTTGACGGTATTATACGTGAACTAGGTGACCTTCCGCTTGGAGCTATAATAAATGAGGAAGGCTTGGCTAAAATATTTAGACGCCATCAAGTATCGATAAAACGTGCTGTTCAGAGAAGTGAGCTTCCTCCTCCGATTAGAATGATGGGGGCACCTGTTTGGACGATTGAAAGTCTTTTGCAATACATAAACAATAGACTTAGTATTGCTCTTAAAGAAAAAGAAAAGTTTCAGAAAAAAATCGGCACTTTAGATATTTGATTTGCGCGATTTGAATTATTGGGTATAATAAATATAAATGATGAAAATAATCCTTATTTGAAAAGGAGATAATTATGGCTGGTGTTCGTAATAAACCAAATGCAAATGGCAAATATCAAGGTTGGTTCCTCAATGCTAATGGTAACCGTAAATTTTTTACTGGTACCACAAAGAAGACTGAAACCAAAAAAATTGCTAAAAACCTTGAAGATAATCATCATCAAATCAAGTTAGGGTATAGGGATGCCCCAAGTAAATCGGAAAAATACAAGAAGTATTTTATTCAAGAAATCGTAGACTCATATATTGCGTGGGGCCAGTCACAAGGGGGGCGAGGTGGCAGGCCCTGGAGTAAGGTGCATTTGCGAAGGCGTAAAGCGGTATTGCAGTGGTGGCAAGATAATTTAGCACTAGAAGTATTAGGTGACCTTCACGACTGCTTGCCAGCGGTAGAGAAGCTTCTTCGTAAACTGCAATCTGATGGTAAGGCCGGTAAAACTTTGCAAAATTATTCAGAAACAATCAAAAGTATATGTAATTGGTGCGTGAAACGTAATTATTTGTCAACTAATCCGCTAAGCAATCTTCAATCATTTGATATAACACCTAAAACGGTTCGGCGAGCAATGGTTCATGACGAAATAACAAGATTGCTTGAAGTAGCTCCAATGCATAGGAAATTATTGTATAGTGTTGCATTTACTACGGGTTTAAGAGTGAATGAGCTGCGTTCATTAACTGAAAAGCATCTTGATGAAGAAAGGGGCGGCTTGGTATTGCAGGCGAATTGGACCAAAAATCGAAAAGATGGTTTTCAGCCTTTGCCAATAGGACTGGTTCGGGATTTAAGGTGCTTCATTGATTCTAAGGAAGCCCAAGGTTTGTACCATAAAGCTTCTGGGCATATTGTGAGTTTGGAAATACCCAATAATCCATTATTGTATGTGCCAACTAAGACGGCCCGTGTAATGGACAAGGATTTGAAGGTGGCTGGTATACCGAAAATCACCCCTGATGGCAAAATAGATTTTCATGCATGCAGAGTTGCTTATATTACCTTTATTTTAGAGGCAGGGGCTTCAGTTAAAGAGGCCCAAGAGCTGGCAAGGCATAGTTCTCCAAATTTAACGATGAATACATATGCAAAAGTTCGCAAAAATAGACTATCACAATTAGCTGAAAAGGTTGGAAAAACAATATTGCCACAGAATAATCGTGCTAAATGCGTGCTAGAGAGTGGGGAAGAGAGTCAAGAAAAAAGGCATAACTCATTAGCTATTAATGAGTTATGCCAGTTGAAAAATAACGGAGGAGGAGGGATTCGAACCCCCGGTACCTTTCGGTACAACGGTTTTCAAGACCGCCGCACTAGTCGCATAAGTCTTGCAAATAAAGGACTTATGAAATCTGATAGTTGTAGTTGTGACGCTATTTGTGACGTGACGTGCGCCGAGGTTGCCAAAACCGACCCGGATTTAATGAAAATATGCCAAGCCTGGGGAAGTCTGACAGAAGCCAAAAAAATGGCTATTATGGAGATGCTAAAAGGTAAGAAATAGAATATTGTGTTAAGCAGATAGATGGTCTAAATGATATTAAATACAGCAATGCTGAACGGTGCAAAAGCCCATTGCTAGTTATGATTTAGTAGCAATGGACTTTAACTTTCATTAAAAATTAGCCCTGCTGAGCTATTCAGCACAAGCACTAACCGGCTCAAGGTTACATTCCAGCCATTCAGAAGCTAATATCATAAAATCTTCAAGGTTTACTTTACAATCGTTATTAATATCACTCTTGGGGTATTTAGTGCAATAAGGCTCAGGCCCCCAAGGGGACTTACTGGCCTTGGCAGTGCCGCCATAGGCTCCTAAATTGATTTTACCGCCATTGGGTGTCGGTTCATTGAATACCCCAGAAGTCGGGTCACCAGCATCAATACAAGGGCTGGTAATATCATCATTTACCCAGATAGTTTCTGTCCAGTGGCCAGCGATTGACTTTAGATAGTAATTGCCTTCTACCCAGCTATCTCCATTATCCCAGTAGCCATCAACAACAAAACGAGGGTTGCTATGAATATCGGTTGCCCCAGGTTCAACAGTTTTGTAATTACCAACTTTGTTACCCCAGATATTGTTATATTTCAAACCAATATCACCATTAGTAGTAGTATTATAGTCGTCAAATTCCACCCCATACGCTTTGTTTAATACAATAATAGTATTTCTGATAAGAATAGAAACCCTATCATAGTGTCCTAAATATATGCCGGAGCCACTATTTCCAATAATAGTGCAATTTGCAACGATCACTTCTTCTGTGTTGAATTGACTATGAATACCATTGCCATTATTGCCACTAACTACGCAATTAGTTACAGATAAATTTCCATTAAGATTATAAATTCGAACTCCGTCGCCGCCATTGTTTAGAATATGACAGTTATTAATTTCAGAATTGCAATTATATAGACCATAGCTGTTATTGTTGTTTATGACGCAATTATCAATATTTGCTGTACAGCTTGTTAAACCGTAAGATGAATTGTCGCTAACAACGCAATCCAATATCGCCCCATCACATTTATCCATGCCTGTTGAATTTTCCACGATGGCACAATCTACAATATCACCATCACAATCATAGATGCCGGTAGCTCCTGAATTTTCTGCAATTCTACAATTCAATATGTCACAAGTTGAATTATTGCCATATATACCTTTTGCGGTATTCCCACTAATCGAGCAATTACGGATTATTGGGGCAGAATAATAACAGTAAATTCCATTATCGCCATTTTTCAATGAAACGCCATCAAGAATTGATTCTTTACCTTCCCCACTATCAAAAGTAACAGCAGTCCCACCACCATAAGCATCAATTATGGTAGCATATACAGTATTCATATCAGCAGGATTGCTTCCCTGAACTGTTATTGCCAAACCATAGAAGTTAATCCGTTCATAATAAACCCCAGGCATAACGGTAATTACATCGCC
>JAEIOG010000180.1 GCA_016342495.1 Phycisphaerae bacterium | reverse complement strand
AGAAAAATGAGCCGTCTCACTCAAACAGCCATCGGACCCAAAACGGTTGGGTTTGAAAACATTGTGCAACAGGCTCTGGACTACTAATTAAGGAAAATATATTATGAAAAAACTGGTTATAACTTTCTTAGCTCTGATGGGATTAGTTTGCAAAGCTGAAATCAATATTTTGCCAACGCCCGAATTCGCTGTTGAGAGCGAAGGACTATTTATTTTATCCAAAAGCACAGCTGTTATCCATTGCGACCAGGCCAAAGACAGTGCCACATGGCTCGTTAAAAAATTAAATAAACCAACTGGGTACAAATTAAAACTACAAAACAAACAAAACACAAAAAATATCTCCAATGCAATTATCCTTGATTATGTCGACAGTGAAAGTCTGGGGGCTGAAGGTTATATTCTGGCTGTCGAACAAAATGGTGTCATGATCTTAGCCAACAATGAAGCCGGTTTTTTCTACGGATGCCAAAGCTTGCTGCAGCTATTGCCAGCAGAAATTTGCGACGAACAAAAATCTGACACCAAATGGGAAATAGCTTGCCTTACAATCAAAGATCGTCCTCGTTTTCCATGGCGAAGTTTTATGCTGGATTCTGGACGTCAATATCAAAAGCCTGAGTTTATAAAAAAATACCTCGACCAGATGGCTACGCTAAAAATGAATAAATTCCACTGGCATCTCACCGAAGGCCAGGGCTGGCGTATCGAAATAAAAAAATACCCAAAACTAACTTCGATTGGTTCAAAAGTTGCCCAAGGCAAAGAACAACAAGGATTTTATACACAGGAACAAATCAAAGACATTGTTGCTTATGCAAAAAAACTACATATCGATGTTGTACCCGAAATCGATGTACCCGGCCACAGCGAAGCAGCCCTGATAGCCTATCCAGAATACAGTTGTATGGGTAAGGCACCAAAATCAGTCATGGGTTTCACCTCTGTATTATTCTGCGGAGGAAATGAAAAAACATATCAATTTATGGAAGATATATTTACTGAAGTTTGCGAATTGTTCCCAAGTGAATATATTCATATCGGTGGGGATGAAGCACCTAAGGCAGATTGGAAAAAATGTCCTCAATGCCAAAAGAAGATTAAAGAACAGGGATTAAAAAATGAACATGAACTTCAAATATATTTCACCAATCGATTAGCCAGATTCCTTCATCAAAAAGGTCGCAAGGTTATCTGTTGGGGTGATGTAGTAACTATGCCAGGTCCTGCAATGGAAAAAAATGTAGTTGTTCATTGGTGGAATTATCGTGGCCACAAAGACAAAGCATTAAAGGAAGCCATCCGCCGCAATCAGGAAATTATCTGCAATACCAATTATTACAGCTATCTTAATTTCCCGCTGACACCCTGGAATCAGTACAGGCAGAATCGAACCTTTGACCTGAAAACCTGTTATGAAAAAAATCCTTCATATTTGAAACCTGAATATACCGACAAACATGAAAATATCATCGGCATGGGTACATGCTTATGGACTGACTGGTTTGTTCAAGAATACATGATCGACCGACGAGTGTTCCCGCGAATATATGCAATGGCCGAACAAATGTGGCACAAGGGGAAACTGACAAGCTTTGATGATTTTTATAAAAAACTCAAAACTCATTACCCAAGATTAAAAGCCGCCAAAATAGATTATGGCCCGGCAATGATCGATGAAATGAGCAAAGGATATAAATGGGATTGATATAAAAATTAAACTGTCCTGGTAACAACCGCCTGATGAATCAGATAACCAGTATATGCCAGGTAAACACTTAATAGAATTGCACCTTCAAAACGATTGATGCGACCGGGCTTACCCTTAAAACCATAGCATAAAACGAAAAGCGAAACCGTGAGAATAAACATAATCGGGATGGCTTCTCTATAAATCGATGGCTCCAACAAAAAAGCTGGAACCGCAGGGTCCACCGAAGCAGGAACCACCGCCCCGGCAATGCCAACAACCGCTAAGGTATTGAAAACATTTGAACCCAAAACATTTCCTATCGCGATATCATGTTCGCCTTTGCGGGCAGCAACGATAGAAGATGCCAATTCCGGTAGCGATGTACCGATAGCAACGACGGTCAAACCAATGATTGTTTCACTGACACCAAAATATTCGGCGATACTGGTAGCAGGCCAAACGACAAGCCACTTGGATGAAACGCATAATAATATCAGGCCATAGACCAGCGTAAAAACAGATTTACCCAGCGGCGTAGCCGAGATAATCTCTTTTTTAAATTCAGCGGCCAACCGGTCAGATTTTTCAGATTTAGTCATATGGATAGTCAGGTAAAGTAAACCAGCCAGAACAGCCAAAAGAATATATGCTTCTGTGCGGGTGATTTCTTTATCCATTGCCTGAAAAGCTGCCAGGCCCATCAATAATGTTAGAAGCGGAAGTTCCTTTTTAAATATTCTAGAATGAACCGCAATCGGGCAAACCAAAGCTGTAACGCCCAGAATCAGGGCGATATTTGCGATATTAGAACCATAGGCGTTGCCAATAGCCAAACCCGGGGCATTATCAAGAGCAGCAGAAGCAGACACCAGCATTTCCGGGGCAGAAGTGCCAAAGCCAACAATGACCATGCCAACCAAAAGTGGCGACATGCCAAAATGCCGGGCGGTGGCAGCGGCACCTTCGACAAAACGGTCAGCACTCCAAATCAGAAGTATAAAACCGGCGATCAAAACCAGAAAATATATAAAAAGCATTTGCTCATCCAAATATCACGTTAATAATTATCTTCAATATCTGGATATAATAAAGGTATTTGAACCAGATGTACAAGATTTTTTATTAATATTTGGAATAGTGACCCAGCTTATTTGATTACAAACCTAAAACCATATTAAATAATCGCTAACTCTTACCCAATCAAATCCGTGGAAATCCGCCAGATCCGCTTAATCCGCGTTCTATGTCTTATATTTCCACCCTATACAAAAAAACCTCAGAAGCAAGGTAGGATGGGCTCTGCCCATGCTGATAAAATCACATCACCCTAGCGATACCCAAATCACACATCCCAGGCTTTTACCCAACAATAGCCATAAAAAACCCACCTCGATCAGTGGTAATCAATTCTATACTCATAACAATTGGACTTTTCTGTTTTGTTTGCATAGAAATTTCGATACAGCAAGGCTTCAGCATTGGCTCTGCCGGCTTAAAAAACTATTCAAATAATCGTTATCTCCAGCCCAATCAAATCCGCAAAATCCGAGTCCTATTTCTTACGCCCAAATGGCTGAATATGCCTATTTCAACTTTGATGGATCGCTCAATTTACCTATAAACAATATCGAACCGGTACCTTTATCACGAATGATAAAAATGAAAGGCCGATCCGCTACAAAACTCGGCATACGGGGCATGGCACTTTTGGTCATAACCACAGCGGTAACGGCAGCCGCTTCGGTACCCTCTTCATTGACCTCTACAAAAGACTTATGCAATATATCGCTGATGAGCAAATTGTTATGGCCATTAATACCGGAAAAGTCTGCTTTGGAAGTAAAAGCATCTTTCATACCCATTGATTTAAATGTTTCTATCAGGCCCGCCTGAAAGTTCATTGTAAATTTGGGGATAGAAACGCGAACTTTCTGGATTTTCATCTTCTTAAAATATTCGTCGAGCTTGGCCGCAGTTAAGGATTTCTCAATTGCAGAGATGTCCACCTGTCTATCAGTTGGCATAATCAGGTTCATCACGATATTGTCGCCTTTATAAGGCAGCTCGATCAACTGGGCGGTGGCGTCACTGTAAAATAGGAAAGATTCTTTCTGATACATCAATGGGGTTTTGACTTTAGTTTCTGGATTAATATAGAAATCTTGTTCATGAGTTTTTTTCGGGTCGAAAGGAATGGCCCATTTGCCTTTGAAATAGATGGCATTAGTCAGAACCAAAGCCGCCTGTCTGACATTATCAGCTTCGACAATCTTTTTGATTTTGTCATTGGTATTGTCTGCACACCATTTATTAATAGCGGCGGCTGACTCTTCAGCCTTGGCATAAAAATCCAGCTTTTTGATAGCGGTATCATAATATTTTTGATTGGTATTGATAAAATCTTTCAGAAATGATTCTTTATTGTTCAGCCACAATGCATTAGCAATATCCAGCTCATAGGTTTTGGCTTTATTATTGTCAGCCATCGATTTTGCGATAGCTGCCAAAGCTTGATTCAACTCTGTGTCATCTAAAATGAAATTCAGGGCCCTGGCCATCTCAGTTTTGGTATTACCTGCTGCCCCATTATAAGTCATTGCCAAGGCAGTAGTAATAGAATAAGGACCATAGAATAAGTTGCCACTGTTTGATTTGAATTCCTTAGAAGTATTAAGCTTATCATATAGCCTTAATGCAAACTCATTGTTGGCCTGAACGGCATGGTTTTGCTGAATTTTAGCCTTTTTCAGGTCAATTTTAGGTTCCTGAGCTATACAGCCTATTGAAATCAGCATAGATAGCATAATTGATAGTGATATAAATTGGGTTTTCATGGTCATTTTCCTATATGGTTAGATTTTAATTTTGCACTATTATTATAGACGAAAATATTGGAAAAAAGTCTACATGGAAATTGTTTTAAAATAAAAACAGCTAATCTTACTTATTAAGCAGGATTAGCTGTTTATTTTTTGATTCGCTTAGCTTAGCAAGCTTCAAATTCATCTTTAGGAGCGCCACATTCAGGGCAGGTCCAGTCAGCTGGCAAATCAGCAAAAGCGGTGCCAGGTGCGATATCATTATCAGGATCGCCAACAGCTGGGTCATAAATATAACCACAAGGGATACAACGGTATTTTTCCATTTCAAATTCCTTTCGTTAAATTACTATTTCAACAATACAAGTTCGTGTTATTCTATACGCATAATGCTATGGAAGGCAAATATTTGTTTTAATTTTTTCCGCCAAAATCTGACCTGCTTCATAACAGACCTTCAGTTCTTCGGCATCGGGTTTGTATTTGCAGGTGATATTTTCATGAACTATTTCTACGCCGGTATCTTCCAGCATCGTTCTGACCTTAGGAACCGCCCCGCCAGCCCAGCCATGGGAGCCAAAGGCAAAACCAAGCTTCCCTTTAGGTTGGAGGCCCTGAATATAGGTCATAAATGAAGCTACGGTAGGCAACATGCCATTATTCAATGTCGGGGAGCCTACGATAACAGCGGCACAATCGAGTACTTCAGTAGCTAGATGAGTAACGTCATTAATACTGACATTAAGCAATTTCGCTGGCACACCGCCATTGCCAAGCCCTTCAGCAATCGAAACTGCCATCATCTCAGTGCTATGCCACATCGAATCATAAAGAACCAATGCCTTATTGGTTGGCTTGCAAACCGCCCAATCCTGATAAGCACTGATAATATCTGCGATCATACTGCGCCAGATCACACCATGACTAGGCGCTATCATGTCAATTTCAAGTTTCTCTGCCGCTTTCAATGTGCGAGCAACGGTAGAGCCCAGATGCATAATAATATTTGCATAATAAATTTTTGCTTCAGCTAGAAGTTCGCAAATATCCACCTGGTCATCAAATCGGCCAGAAGATGCGAAATGCTGACCAAAGGCATCCATACTGAACAACAACTTCTGTTCCGGTATATAGGTAAACATCGAATCCGGCCAATGCAACATCGGGGTAGCGATAAATTCCATGGTGTTTTTGCCTAGCGAAATAGAATCGCCAGTTTTGACAACTTCATAGTCCCAGTTGCCTTCATAATATTTTTCCAGGCCATCTTTGCCCTTTTGGGTAGCGACAACCTTGGCATTTTTGGCAATATCCAAAATACGCTGAAGTTCACCGGAATGATCAGGTTCGGTATGGTTAGAGACAACATAGTCGATTTTAGCCGGATCGATATGCTCGGAAATTTTATCGATCAGATCGTACGCATAACCACCCTTTACAGCGTCGATCAAAGCAATTTTTTCATCGACAATCAGGTAAGCATTATAGGTGCTACCCCGACTGGTCTGATAGCCATGAAAGTCACGGACATCCCAATCAATATAGCCAACCCAGTAAATGCCAGGTTTGATCTCAGTAGATTTCATTAGTAACTCTTGTCCTTAGCATAAAAAATATTTCACCCCGGATTCCCGGGGCAAAATGAATAAATTATAATTAGAAGCTCAAAAAAACTTAAGCAGTACCCCAAATTACCAGGGAGGATGGGCTATGCCCATGCTGATAAAAATCATATCGCGATAGCGATACCGATTATTGCGTATTGCTTCACATAGCTAAAATATTACTTAGTTTTATTTTCAAACTACCTATCTATTAATGTGAATTAGTAGTTAACTTTTTCAATTTCAAAATGGGCTTGTGGATGAATACATGCCGGGCATGTTCCCGGTGCCTCTACGCCAGTATGGACATAGCCACAATTACGACAAACCCATGTGGTTTCAGCAGGACCGGTAAATACCTTATTGTTTTTGATATTTTCCTGAAGCTTGCGATATCTTTCGCCGTGGCGTTTTTCAGAAACACAAATTTTCTTAAAGCAGAGAGCAACATCTTTGAAACCTTCTTCTTCAGCGATTTTGGCAAATTCTGGATACAGTTCTTGCCATTCTTCTTCTTCGCCACCAGCAGCTTCGTCAAGGTTTTCCAGAGTTGTACCAATTCTGCCAGCCGGATATGTAGCGGTAATTTCAGTACATCCACCTTCCAGGAATTTAAAGAAACGTTTGGCATGTTCCTTTTCCTGATTGGCGGTTTCTTCAAAAATCGCTGAAATCTGGACATAACCTTCTTTTTTTGCTACAGAAGCAAAATATGTGTAGCGGTTACGAGCCTGTGATTCGCCAGCAAATGCCTTTAATAGATTTAGTTCGGTTTTGGTGCCTTTAATACTTGCCATCTGATAATCTCCTATCATTTAACCATATCTGAAAATTTATCACAGCCATCCCATATGAGGTGGGGCTAAAACTAAATATTTCAAAATAGCGGGATATGAGTTACACTGTAGTTA
>JAEIOG010000015.1 GCA_016342495.1 Phycisphaerae bacterium | reverse complement strand
AAGTTGCCTATATTAACATTTGGAACTTTTTTGAGACTTTTTTCAAGAAATTTGCTCCACATGGCTAAATTGTTACAAATATTATAGAATGTATGGCTATGTTCCTATGGATAAGGCCGGACGCTCTGCTTCACGCACGGTAGAGTTCGCTTATGATGACTGGTGTATCGCTCAAATGGCCAAAGCTCTCAATCAAAATGATGATTATGAAGTTTATACCCAGCGCAGCGGGTTCTATAAAAATATATATGATAAATCTATGGGCTTTATCAGAGGCAAAGATACCCAGGGTCGCTGGAAAGATAACTTCAACCCCAATCAGACCACCGGCGAATTCGTCGAAGGTAATTCATGGCATTATTCCTTCTTTGCCCCTCATGACCCCCAGGGGCTGATGGACCAGATGGGTGGCGATGATAAGTTCGCCGGGCGTCTGGATGAGCTTTTCGCCGCTGAAGGTAAAGAACATATGGATATCAGCGGTCTGATAGGCCAGTATGCCCATGGCAATGAACCCTGCCATAACTATGCCTATCTTTATGCCTATGCCGGTCAGCACTGGAAAACTCAGGAAAAGGTTGCCCGGATTGTCCGGGAACTCTATGCCGCTGACCCTGATGGCATATGCGGCAATGAAGACTGCGGCCAGATGTCAGCATGGTATGTATTCAGTGCGATGGGCTTTTACCCGGTTTGCCCGGGCCAGGTGATTTATGTCTTTGGCACCCCGCTGTTTCCTCATGCCACCATCAATCTGGAAAATGGCAATAAATTTGAAATCATTGCAAATAATGTATCCGAACAGAATATCTATATCCAGTCGGCGACCTTAAATGGTAAAGCATACAGCAAAGCTTATCTGGAACATGCCGCTATCAATGCCGGCGGTAAGCTGACCTTCCAGATGGGACCCAATCCAAATAAAAACTGGGGCAAACTAAAGCAGGATCGACCATATGCCAATCCCGGCAAACTTGCTTCAACAAGGCCAAACCCTAAAATTTCTAAAAATCTAATCACTAGCAATAATAATGATCCTGCCATAGGTGAACTAACCGGTCAGATTAAAATCCCGGTATCGGGAACCTATACCTTCACTCAAAGCAGCGACCTGGGCCGGGCTAAAGTCTTTATGGATAACCAATGTGTAGCTCAAGATGATATTACCGCCGGTTTTATCAAAGCTGGTATTTATGCCTTAAAAGTTCAGGGGCTCTACCCGATGCTTAATAATCCGCTGCAGGTTCAGGTTAAAGTTCCCAATACCAATGAATTTGTAGACCTGGATACCTTTATCCTGCCCCAAACTCAGCAACTGGAAATATCTAAACTGGCAGAAATCCCGGCAGAGGCTATTTTCATCGA
Organism: Phycisphaerae bacterium; assembly: GCA_016342495.1. Taxonomy (GTDB): domain Bacteria; phylum Planctomycetota; class Phycisphaerae; order Sedimentisphaerales; family SM23-30; genus JAEIOG01. Next base: position 67,344 of record JAEIOG010000015.1, on the reverse strand, counting down.
CCCGGCCCTGATCAAGCATGTCAGTCTGGCAACCGGCAAACCGGTAAGTTGCTCAGGGGGCACCCAGATGCCTCATACTCCCGATAAAACTGTCGATGCCGATATCTCTAATAACTCCGGTTGGCATTGCGGCTCTGGCCCGCAATGGCTACAGGTCGACTTAGGGAAAGTTTATGATATCAACCGCATCAAAGTATACACCTATTATGATAATAATCGCTATTATAAATATGCCATCGAAGTTTCTACCGATGGCAGCGAATTTACTAGAGTTGTCGATGAACGGGGCAATACCACCCCGTCAACTGCCAGCGGTTTTGAACATTCTATTAACCCGGTAAAGGCCCGCTATGTTAAATTACATATGATTTCCAACAGTGCTAACCCCGGAGTTCATGTTAATGAACTGCTGGTATTTGGTAGCGAAATGGACAAAGAATAACAAAATACGTTTCTTGCTTTTCCACTCCTGACGTATTGCTATGGAACCAGCGCATTATCTTGGTGATAATGCGCTGGGAATTTAGCCGTATTTCAAGTCCCACTATAATAATAATGAAAGTGAATTAAATGGTTAAAGAAAGAATTAAATCATTAGATGTATTTCGTGGAGCTGTCATGGCTTCGATGATATTAGTAGAAAACCCCGGCTGCTGGAATGCCTATCAACCTCTGCGCCATGCCGCACAAGGGGCCAGAATCACACCCACCGATTTCATCTTTCCTTTGTTCATTTTCATCATGGGAATAGCTGTACCATTGAGCCTTTCGAAGTGGCGAAACCAGGAAGGAGTCGCCAAAGAGGTCTTTAGCAGAATTATAAGGCGTACAATTATTCTTTTCGCACTGGGAACGATTCTTAAGATATACAGTAATCTGGTTTGGCTGAAATTTGATTTATCTGAATTTGAATTTTCTCGTGGTATGTGTTTGGGTGTCCTGCAAAAAATAGCCATCACATACCTGGTCACTTCAATTATCTATTTCAAATTCAATACCAAAACCATTTTCGCTTCTGTAATAATTTTGCTGTTGGGCTATTGGGCCATGCTTACCTTGATACCGGTAGAAGGCTTTGACCCACCGGGTTTTGATCGTGAACACAATATCGTTACCATGGTTGATATTAAATTGCTGGGCCGTCCCACTGCCGAAGGAATATTGAGCACCATCCCAACGGTCATCTCCGGCCTTTTAGGTGTCCTGACCGGAATATTAATTATCAGACCGAAAGACAAAAATGCAAAATTCAAGATATTAATGCTCTCCGGCCTGGCCACAACCGCTTTAGGTTTATTATGGGGGCAGGTATTTTCGATTGAAAAGGATTTATGGACCAGTTCATATGCCCTTTATACCGGCGGGGTTGGCCTGTTGCTGATGGGATTGTTCTTGTGGATAATCGATATCTTGAAATTTGACAAATGGATAATGCCCTTCCAGGTCTATGGAGCAAACTGCATTACCGTTTATTTCTGTTCGCACCTGCTGGCCTATACCCTCTGGTTCAGCACCGCAACCCTAAACGGCCAAAAGGTCAGCTTATTGGAAAAATTAATGGTTACCATATTTGGCCGATGGTTCAAAGCACCTTTCCAAAGCCCGATGGCATCACTAATCTTTTCACTTGCCATCGTATTAATGTGGTTCATCCCCCTGCTTATCATGTTCCGCAAAAAAATCATAATAAAAATCTGAGTTTACCTCTAATATTTATTCCTTAACATCTTAGATTTCCTTCAACCATTAAAAAAACCCGGAACCAAATTCCGGGTTTTTTTTTAATTTAATGTTAATCTTCGTAAGCTAATTATCAATAGTCGCCGTCAATTAATGATAGACCGCAACCATCACCCCCAAGCTTAAAGATTAGCAATGTTACTATTATTTCTTTTTGCCGGCGGTAGCTAATAATTCGCTGATTTCTTTTATTTCTTCTTTACTGATATCAAGTTTTAGCAGCGCTTCTACCAATACCGCGGGTTTACCACCAAAAATATTAGCAACCACTCCCTTAAGGTATGGCGTTACGATCTGCTCTTGGGTATCGGTGGGTTTGTAAACATGGGCAGTGCCCCGTTTACTGCGGGAAAGAAAGCCCTTTTTCTCCATGACCTGCATAACTGACAATATTGTTGTGTAGGCACGTTCTTTGCCATCGGGCATTATCTTTAGCACTTCTCTGACGGTGCTGGGGCCCTTTTCCCATAAAACTGACAATATCTGCCTCTGTAAATCTGATGGTTTTGCCGTTTTCATAATTCCTGCTTTCTATATCTTCTGAGTTACTATATTAATAAACTTCTTGCTGCATTAGCAGCTAAAAGACTTGTTTGCCAAAACATTTAATCATTTATACCTACTGCTGTCAATATATTATATCTGCTATTGTTATCATTTGTCAAGCCAACTTCTTTGCCATAATTCCAACATCAGCAGTGACCAGAGCTTATGACCATGGTCATCGGTTCCCTTATCATTGGCCTTTAGCAGGTCTTCAAGGGCTTTTTCATGGAATAAACCCCGGCTTATCGCTCTTTTAGAAAGGCAGGTATCCACAAAAATATCCCTTAATTCACTGCGAAACCATTTGCCCACCGGCACGCCAAAGCCAGCCTTGGCCCGACTGGCAATATCCCTTGGAATCAGGTCAAAACAGGCCAAACGAAGGATTTTTTTGTTGTTTTTTCCATCATTTCGGTAATTTGGGGGCAGCGAAAAGGCAAATTCAGCTACCTGATGATCCTGAAAAGGACTACGCAGTTCCAAGCTATGGGCCATCGAAGCCCGGTCGGTTTTGACATTTAAGTCCCCCGGCAGGTAGCAATTGATATCGGACAGCATGGCGGCCGAAACTGGTGAATTAGTCTGCTGAAATGGTCGACGAACCGCTTTTGACCAGCCAGAAATATCTGCGGGAAATGTTAAAAAAAATTCTAAAAATTGTGGATTAAAGACTGACAACCAGTTCAAATAGCGATAATCCGCCGGCATTGCCGCTCCAGCCAGGAATCTTTTTAGCTTTTTAGCCCGACTTCGATGCTCACCGGATGGCAGTTTTTGCCAGATTTTCATACCCGCCAGCTTACGTAAAATAACATTTTTATAGATTTTCTGGCTCATGGCCATCGCTTTATAGCGATCATAACCGCCAAAGCACTCATCCCCGGCATCGCCAGTTAAAGCAACAGTGACCCGTTGGCGAGCCATCAGCGATAAATGATAAGTCGGCAAAGCCGAACAATCAGCAAACGGGCTGTCATAATGATGAGCTAATTTGCCGATCACATTGGCACAGTCGGGCTTAACGATATATTCCTGGTGATCGCACTTGAATTTATCGGCAACCCTCCGGGCAAAGGGTAATTCATTATAAAGTTCATCTTCAAAGCCAATCGAACAGGTTTTTACCGGACCATCGCTTAATTGGGACATCAGCCCCACGATAATAGTGGAATCCAGCCCCCCGGAAAGGAATGCCCCCAGCGGAACATCGCTTATCATGCGGAGCCGGACGGCCTGTTCGAGTTTTTCTCGCAATAGCTTGGCAGCTTCCTCGATTGTACCCTGAAATGTGGGCTGCTGAGGAATTTGCCAGTATTTTTTTATTTTGATCGCCGATTCGGTGATGAAAGCACAATGAGCCGGTGGTAACTGTTTAATATCGGCAAAACCAGTGGAATCACCATCGGTATATTGTAAAAGAAGATATTGGCCCAAGGCTGATTTATCTAATCGCCGCGGGAAATCAGGTAGCGTCAGGATAGCTTTACATTCAGATGCGAAGATAAACTGACCATCGTGGTTGGCATAATATAATGGTTTTTGCCCCAGACGATCGCGAGCGATAAACAACCTGCGTTCAATTGAGTCCCAGATGGCTATAGCAAACATCCCATTGAAACGCTGGACACAATCTGGCCCCCAGGCGATATAAGCCGCCAGAACCACTTCAGTATCACAATCAGTCTTAAAACTGAAACCTTCCTGTTGCAATTCATCGCGTAATTGCCGAAAATTATAACATTCGCCATTATAACTGATATAATAACGTCCATCATCGCTGACCATTGGCTGAGAGCCACCAGCAATATCAATAATAGCCAACCTGCTATGAGCCAACCCCCAGCTATTATCATCAGCCAGATAAAAACTCAATTCATCGGGGCCGCGATGTTCTAATGAATCAGCCATCGCCTGAAGCTGCGATGCAGTCACCGGATTGGTTGTGTCGAAATTAATTATACCTGCTATGCCACACATGGGGGGTATTATAACAATTATTTAGAAGATAAACAACCCCGAACAAAAACCCTGCAAACAACAATTAATCATTATTAGAGATTTTATTTTCGATTATTTTTAATGTAGCAGAGATTTCCTGTAGCACTTGAATTAGACTTATGGGATTTTGGTCGATTGATTCAGATGAATTATCCAGCGAAAGACGATCACGATATTGCAGAACCAGATTCCTAAACTCTTTTGCATCTTTTATTCCACAAAGTGCCCCTTCACTGCCTTGAGTGCCGGCGTTCTGACCAGCGGTCTCAATTTTCAGGGTATAGACTCCATAATGACGCATCAAAGGACCTTGCGAAACCGTAATATCAGTGATCTTATCTAATGGGATATTCTTTTCGCTTCGGAAAAAAATGCCTTTTTTGATTTTCAGCGAATTACTGTCCAGCCTGCAAGACAACCTGCGCAACGACTCGGCACAAAACCATTTGCCAAAACCCAACAGCCATAATGGCAAAAATACCCAACCCAGAAATGGAACAACACATAATATTATTAGTGTTAAAACGAAATCATAGGTCTTCACTACTTCATCAAATTCAGCGTAAACTTCATTATTCGTTTCTGCCATAACCTTTCTCCGTAAAAGAATAATATCACATTTATATATCACATCGAACCGTCTGAATAATAAATCAAATGAATCTTAGAAGCAAACAAAAAAAACTTAGCACAGCGGGGCTAACGCATGAAATTTAATTATGTCATTCCCGCGTAGGCGGGAATCCAGTTTTCGAGTCAAAATCATGGTTTGCATTTCCTGATCCGGAGTCTGCGCGGGGATGACAAGATCAACTTTTTTGATTTAGCATCGATTTTGAGCCAAAAACAAGAATGGAAATTTCATGCAATTGCCCTGCTTGGCATAGCCAAATACTCAGCAAGAAATCAGCAATAACTTGCTAATTATCAATTGCCACCCTATCCGGCTGCATACTCCTTTGGAAATTCTTCCTTGAACTCAACCATCCACTGCCACCGATACCGATTTTTCCGCTTTGATAGCCAAGAAACTGAATCTTTGACCCTTTATTAATCGCGGCCCGGATGGCATTACGATCGTCAAGATTTTCACAGATAAATAAACCATAAGCCCCTTGGGGAGTCTGTTTAATATAAAAATCAGAAACTTTAGTTAATAAACCCGCAGTTTTAATCACATCGACAAACTCTGTTTTCAATTCATCTTTACTGATATTTCCCTTGCCAACCACCATCGCAACCAACCCATCATGGGCATCTGATTTCTGGCCGGCAAATTGCTTTGCGTATTTCTCAGGCAGCATCTGCCCGGTTATATCTTCATATATTTCATAGGCTTTAACCGCCCGCTTGCTATCTTGGGCGCTTTGTTCGAGCCAACCAGTCAGAACATCGATACAAACCTGCCGATTGCGACCAATACCCCAGATAACCCGACCATAATAATTTACTTCACGATCATCCAGAACTGTCAAAAGCATTTTCTCGACAAGTTTCTCATCAGGACTGCGTACAGTCGACAAACCATAATAAACCGCAGCATAGCGCACTTCTCTATTGCCATCACCCAGCAAACCAGTCAAAATCTCTATCGCACGAAGGCTTTGCTCTTTTCCGCTCCATACAAAATGTCCACCAAACAACCGGGCCGCATCAGCTCGAACCCCAGCATCTGGATCTTTAGCACAAGCTGCAAATGCATCCATAAATGATTCATCTACTATCGACATAACGCCTTTGCCCTGCAAAATTTTCATTATTTCCTTACGGGTTTTGGAATCACCTTCGATAAGCTTTTCCTTGAACCCGGCAAGCTGCGGACCATATTCCTGCTGAATTTTTGTTTTATGTTCCTGGGCACGTTTTGCCATAAAAGCATCACTGTCGGTAAAATAATCCTTTACATCGCGTGCTTTCTTAGCAATTGTCGCATCATTTGATTTCAAATAAGGGTCCAGACAGGCGATCAGTTCTTTGGTTTGCCCACGACAACCCCAGTTTATCCTGCCGGTAATATTATAATAATCATCGGTTTTCATCGCTACCGCTGCCATCGCCTGCAAAATCTCCGATGTCTTATTTTTAGTAACCGACAAGCCAAAATATATCGCATTGCCATATAACTTTTCCGAACCGCTGGCATGATACATCACCTCTATCGCCTTGAGATTCTGTGGTTGCTTACCCCAAATAAACATATTGCCAAACCAACGCAGCACAACATCTCTACCTTTATAATTCCGCAGACCATTACGAACAGTTGCAATAATCTCATCTGCATCACGCAAATCTTTATTCCGATCAGCCATCATCTCATCCAGTGCTTTTCCCCCTTCGACGCTATCAGGGAAAAAACCTTCAAAATCAACCGGACCAAAACCTACCTCTTTTGAAACATCTGGAGTTTTCATCCCACTGCGTAAAACATCTACAAGACTTTCAACTTCCTGTCGGGTAAAATCACCCGTAATAATACAGCGACTTCGTATTCCTGACTGAATCATCGGTGCCGAATAAATCTTATCATCAATAATAATTGCAACTGCCAGCCCTTTGTTATTACTGGTAAATTCATAGAATTTATCGCCAGCGGCTTCATTGAAATCTATTCCAATCGCAAATTTATTAATTGCATCCATAGTGACATAAGCTTTTACGATAGACCAGCTATCGTTGGCCAGCATAGTTTTATCCGGGGTATTAGCAGCAAGGTAATAAGTCTTTCCCTGGTATTGACCTTTAACTTTAAGGCTAATCTCATCTCCTATAGCAGCCTCAACCCAGACAAAATCGCTCCCAATTAACGCAGCTGAAGCTGGACCTTCTGATTCCAGAGCCTTTTTATATTCACCTTCCTTTATTGTAGTACATATGTATTCGCCACTGGAATAAACACTGTCCACTAAAACTCTAAACTCCAGCTTCCCAGTGGCAGCTTCCGTTGGCTTTACATTTTCCTTTGAAGTAGCCTTACTATTGCGGTCCCCAATATACCGATACTCAAAACAACAGCCTTTCTCATCCGCTTCGGTAATCTCGATTTCATAACGCTGCTGGCCAACCCTGAACGTCGTTTTATAAGGCAAATCCTTTGGCAGCTTTACAAACTCAGGATTTTCAACCAACTCCCCTAAATCAAACATTGCGACATTCGACCCAAACACCAAAGTCCCCGTATCCCTGACATAATGATATGCCATGATATAATCATGCCCCTTGACCAACTCTTTCAGCTTCTGCTTGGAATTAGACTGATACTCCTTTGGAACAGACAATATCTGGCCATCAACAATACTCAAAAACTTATTATCGCCATCTGCATTAATGTCTGGTAAATAAATCTTTTGCGTTTTAGGTTCAACCTTTACACTCTTTGCTTCAACCTTAGCTGCCGACACATCCGCAACCGCCGGAGAGGACGGCTCAAAATCCTTATTATATAGACCAACCTCTAATTGAACGTGACCGGTAGATTCATTTTTAATCATAGCAATCAATTTAACAAAACCAACCTTGCCATCCGGTGCCAACACTGCAATGTAACGTTTATCACTATCAAATTTACCATCATCACCAAAAACACCTTTTAGCGGCACAACCCTGCTGCCCTGCTCTCTGATTCTATCGGCATCTATATTACCATAAGCCTTTACCATCTCAATCCAACTGCCAGCACAATCTAAAAGCAACATCCTGGCACCATTGTCGGCAAACAATCCTCCTCCTTTGGCATCATCAAATCCAATACATGCCCCCGGATTACTGCGTCTGATATTTTTCACCCATTCTTCAGATGCTTTCTGATCATTCATATCTCCATCAAATGCGTACAACCTCCCTTGACTAATATCCACCAGCGTTGGCCGAAACTCAACATCAGGTAGCATAAAATACATAGTCCGGTCATATATTGCCTTAGAAAAAGATCTACTCGTCTCTTCAGGCTTCGAACCTATCACCCGAACCCTGTCATCTGGGTCATCAACCCAAACCTTAGCACCTGGATACTTCTTTAAAAATCGGGAATTTTCAACCTGCAAACCCTCAATCTGCTCCATATCAATATCTGAAATAAGCCATTTTCCAGCACGTTTTTTCAAAGTGTATAGTAAAACCACTTCCTTACCACGCTTACTCATAACTAGTTTTGTAACTGCTATCGCATTCGCATCAGTATAATGCACCGATACAATCTCAGCCAAAGGCGCATCAGGAAAAGCCTGCAAAAATTCCCGTGTATCATTAAAACTCGGACTTGGCGGACTATACCATAAACCATCAGCTTTTTCCTTATCATTATCTCTACAATTATTAACCCAAAGTTTAACTACACCTTTAATATCAAAAACTTCACGTGATTTAATATAATGCGAAAACTGCTCAAACATAGCTTCTCGCACTTCTTCCGGATCACCGCTCAGCAGCCTCACCTGTTTTTGCCAATGCTCAGTATTGTCAACTACCAACTCCACATTTTTAGTCTTAGCAAATTCGATGGCCTCAATATTGCGTTTGGCTTCAACAAGTTTCTCCTGGCATAACTTTTCAAGTTCAGCTGGCGATGCATTTTGCCACTGCTGTAGCTGTTCCAAAATAATATGCCTGCCCATTTCCTCAGCTGACAAAATCTTAGCCATTTTATAGGTTTCAGCTATCTTCTTATATTCAAAATTAAGCTTCCAAACTCCCAAATCCTTAGCCACCCGCACTATTCCTAAACTATATTTACCTTCCTTCAATGGTATCAAAGAATACACCTTCGTCCGCCCATTGACAACAGAATCAATATCCATAACATACACAGGCATATCTGGATTTATAGATGAAAATTCCTTCAGCAACCCTTTCGCCAGCTCCCTGTCATTCTCATCAGCATAATACATCATACCCAAAGCTGCCGACTTATCGTCAGATGCAATAACCTTATAAAATTTTTGCAGCATTTGGGTAATATCATCCATGTCTTGGCCAGTTAAAACATTAGATCCACTTTTCTCACGCACCTGGAAACGAAATTCATCATAACATTCTAGCGGACCATATTGGAAAATATATGACATCCGCACAAAAGTATTACCGCCGCCGCCTGATGCTGAACCTAGAACAATATTACCATTCTTTTTCAGTGCTACCATCCGCACTTCATATTTTTTCAGGTCAATTGAATGAACAGTTTCTATGCTGACCGTCTTATTGAAATCACCCCTTTTTGGCAAATCAATGGTAAATTCCCCTTTGTCATGATATCCCAATGACACTGTGGATTTCTTTTTCGTAACACCAACAGTTTTCCAATCTTCACTTTGTTCAGCTAAATAGTCAGCGGTGCTGAGTTTCGGTGCGACAAAATCATGATTAACCTTCCCGCCCGGCTTCACTGCAAAACCGCCAATTTCAGCCCAATCCATTTTCTGTTTTTGAATGATAAAATGATCGACCTTTTCCAAGGCAATATCTTGAGTTGCTTCATGATACATACTCAAGCCATCTTTTTGGAAATCTCCAACATGAGCTGCCTTGCCACCCATCGGATATTGTTTACCATTTTCATCTACCGCAACAAGCCTTATCCCAAAAGCCGGGTCAAAACTAAAATCCATAGTCGCAGTTAAACCCTTACCAAACGCCTGCGTCTTATCCAGCTTGTACCAATTCTCGTCCTTGACAACAACTTCACCTTTATTAATTTTTACTACATCCTGCCATTCACCCCAGCCTCGGCTATACCGTATATATGGCTTATCTTTTGATATCGAAGAAACTTTATAATATTTCCCATCAGAAGCAGGAACAATCCCTTCCTGCTCAGGAACATATTCCATAACCACACCAAAATTATTCTTCGACCGTAAAACACCTTGAATATACCATTCATCCATCCCGGCAACAATATTACCTTCTGCGTCCCAGTAACGTATCGGCTGGGCATGCGGATCAAATATCGCAACAACTTTCAAATAAGCTTTATCCGGATAAGTATATGTCCAGTTTGCATAATCGCTATCTTCAGCTTCTATACTGTTTTCTGGCACACCCCCTAATTCAACAGCAGAAGTTCCACTCCTATCTTTCTTCAATGAAACACCTTCAAAGATAAACCATTCATATTTCCGGGTTTGCACCTGAACTGTTTCGATTCCATTTAATGGTCTGTCGATGCTAATAGTTGTCTGAGTTGCATCACCTACGCCACTGCTGTCTAAATTCATACCTGTAAATTCATTACCATTCGCATCCAAAGCTATAATACGAACTTGATATATTTGTCTATCAATTGTATCTGTAATAGCTATCCAGGTTTTTCCATTTTCTTCTATTGGCTTACCAAAAACTACTCCGCCAATTTCAGAACTCTGGCCCGTAGACCTCGTTCCCCATGTTCCAGTTTTTTTAGGCTTTATAGATTCAAAACCCTTCAACCATAAACCATCTGCAACACCAATCTTAAAATCACACGATTTCCGGTCTTTATTAAAAAGCGTTGCACATTTCGCTGTTGTCGAAACCATATTTGTTTTTTCATATATTGCAGTTCTTTCACCGTTCTTGTTAGCAGAAGAATGCATATTACCACCCAGCCTGCTGTTAGTAGGTTCTGCATGAAATATACTGTAAGCTCCAACAGGGATATTTTCATATCGTACAGCAAACTCATATGCCCGATCATCACCATAGGCATACACCCTGTCTCCTTTATCATAGTCAATTGGGGCATCAGCTAAAGCCTGACCATCTGGCCCCCACCATTGCTTGCCTTCAATTGGATGTTCGCATACCCCAAGCAATTTTATTTTCATCCCATTAGCTAGAGTTACACTATAACCTTCCACTGTTTTCTCTGATTTTGCATTACCTTGTGCCATCGGCAACAAAACCGCAGCTATTGCAATAATCACTGCCAAGCCAGCTATCCCCAACCTCGAACTCTTCGGCACAGGCCGCATGATAATATGTTTAATTCTATCCTTTAAAGCCTTCTTCGACTCTACCACGCCAACCATTCTTAAACTAAGATGGGGCTTGGAAAATGCTATCTCGGCTATATCTATCAAAGTCGAGCTATAGCTGTCTGCCTTATCACCCATTTTTGTCAACACAGTTTCGTCAACTGCTTTTTCACGCAAGTTACGAATATGAGAATTTGCCAGCCATAGCAATGGATTAAAGAAATTGACGATCTGCAAAATCGTCTGAGCAAAATTCACCCATAAATCTCCACGTTTGATATGCACCAGCTCATGCAGCAAAATCGCGTCTAGCTTGGCCCCTGTGACTTTTATTATAATATTAGCCGGAATAATAATCACCGGGTTAAATAAACCACATGCCGCCGGACTCATCATCGTTGGCGATATTACCAGCGGGACTTCATGTTTCAAACCCACCATCTCACGACAGGCTTCCAGTCTTTCCTGTAATTTTGGATTCGCTGGCTGACATTGAGCCAATATAGCTTTTACAAACAATAATCGCTGAATAATAATAACCGCTAAAATCATCAGCCCCACCAACCAGGCCAAAAACACAAAAGCCTGCCAACTTAGGGCTGCATTCGCTTCTACAATAATCGTTTCCGGACCCTTTTCCTCTTGCCGCTGTACTACCTCAGCTTCATCCACAACCGCAACAGGCTGCCCATCCACATTCACAACCGAATTAATAACTGGCAATGGATAATCATCTAAAATTTCAGAATCAACTTCAGTTTTAACCGCCAATGAGTCATCAACAGCCACCGAAAAATCTTCAACAGGTCTTTCCAGCTCCACAGCTCCTTCATTCACAGTCGGGCTGGCCAGAAATGCAAGCTTCCCATCAAAACTACACCAGTATCCAATCCCCGTTGGCATACAAAGTGTTGGCGGTAAAATCAATTTAGCCAGCAACAACATCCACAGCCAATACCGAAATATCGCCCGCACCTTTTTCCTGACCACCAGATCCACCAGCCACAGCAAAACAATCAAAGCTGTCACCTGCACCAGCATCAAAAAACCAAACCGAACAAATTCACCCGAAAACCTGTTTAATTGATCAATAATATTAATCATCTTCTTATCCCTTAAAGTTAATCCCTAAAACTCTATTTATTTGCGTCTGCCCCATCTTTATCTTTACTTGCTACCAGTTTTCTAAGCTCATTAAGATCATTATCACTAAAATGATCATTTCCAATTAAAAATTGCAGCATCGGATTCATCGCACCATCAAAAGCCCGCTTTAGCATCCGCTGAAATTCCCCTTTACAAGCCTGATCCCTACTGATACATGAGCTAAACAGCTGTAAATTGCGGATTTTGGTGATTTTCAGCAGCCCTTTTTTTACCATGCGGTCCATAGTAGTCTTGACAGTGCTATATGCCCAACCCTTCTCGCTTTCCAGATTTTCCTGAACCGTACCGGCGGCACAGGGCTCATTATCCCATACAACCTTGATAATTGCCCACTGAGCATCGGTTAATTCCAGATCATTTTTCTGTTCTGTTTCTATTTTTTCCATGATTTACCCTCGTAGATTGTTTTCGACACACATTAACTTTACTCTACACTTGTCGAATAGTCAAATAAATATAGAAAAAAAGATAAAAATGACTGAAATCAGACAAAATAAAGCTGATAAATACCCATGGAAATATATAAAAAGATTAGTTATACTGATTCCAACTTGAAATATTCCCGTTTTATCGCCAGATAAGGTCAGCCCAAATTCCTTAGGTATCTAAATATAAGTTTTCAACTCACCAGATCAGGAAAAACCAGAACAATGAATCTTAAAAAATGCCAAAATCAATCGAAAATGCTATATTTTTTTCTAATTCTAAGCTTATTAAGTATGGCAAGCCCAGTTCTGGCAGCGGATCGCATTACCGGAGCACCCTTTGCCACCCGCTCAGAAGTGATAGCCCAAAATGGCATAGCAGCAACCAGCCATCCGCTAGCCAGCCAGGTCGCAATTGACATTCTCAAACAAGGCGGCAATGCCATCGATGCTGCTATCGCCGCTAATGCAATGCTGGGCTTGGTTGAGCCAACTGGCTCTGGCATTGGTGGTGACCTGTTTGCCATTGTCTGGGATGCAAAAACCCAAAAACTCTATGGCCTAAATGCCAGCGGTCGTTCGCCAAAATCATTGACCCTCAAATACTTCAAAGACCATAATATCGAAAAGATTCCAGCTCTGGGCCCATTACCAGTAAGCGTACCGGGCTGTGTCGATGGCTGGTTCCAACTCCATAACCGTTTTGGTAAACTGCCTATGGATAAGATTTTAGCCCCAACAATAGATTATGGCCGCAAAGGATTCCCAGTTACTGAACTAATCGCCTATTACTGGCAGATCAATGCAAACAGCTTAAAAGATTATCCCAACTTCGCTGATATATTCATGCCCGGAGGTAAAGCACCAGCCAAAGGAGAAATCTTTCGCAATCCATATTTAGCTGACACCTTAGAAACCATCGCCAAAGAAGGCCGAGATGTCTTTTATAAAGGCAAAATCGCTAAAGTCATCGCTAAACATGTCAAGGACAATGGTGGCTTTCTTTCCTATGAAGATATGGCCGAACATACCAGTCAATGGATACAGCCGGTTTCAGCTAATTACCGCGGCTATGACATCTGGGAACTGCCCCCCAATGGTCAGGGCATAGCAGCCTTGGAAATGCTGAACATCCTGAAAAACTATGACCTAAAAAGCAAAGGCTTTGGCAGTTTTGAACATCTGCATCTTCTTACCGAAGCAAAAAAGCTGGCCTTCGAAGATCGGGCCAAATTCTATTGTGATACAGATTTTAATAAAATACCCGTTAAAGAACTTATCTCCCCAGAATATGGTAAACAGCGACAACAGCTGATTGAACCGGCAAAAGCTGGCAGGTCTTACCCAGCTGGCAACCCGGCATTAGAACATGGCGATACGGTTTATCTCACCGTAGCTGATAAAGCTGGCAATATGGTATCACTGATCCAAAGTAATTACCGGGGAATGGGTTCAGGGATGACACCCGTTGGCCTTGGTTTTATCCTGCAGGACCGTGGCGAACTCTTTAGCCTGACGCCAGGCCAGTTCAACACCTATGCACCCGGCAAAAGACCGTTTCATACCATTATCCCGGCTTTTATCACAAAGGACAATAAGCCATATATGAGCTTTGGCGTCATGGGTGGTGCCATGCAGCCTCAGGGCCATACCCAGATTGTTATCAATATGATCGATTTCGATATGGATCTTCAGGCCGCCGGTGATGCTGCACGTATTAGACACTCAGGTTCATCTCAGCCTACCGGTGAAATAATGTCCGACGGGGGCGTGCTATATCTGGAAAATGGCTTTTCAAAAGATGTAATAGAAAAACTCGAAAAAGCAGGCCATACAATTAAACAATCTAAAGGCGGATATGGCGGATACCAGGCGATTCGATATGATCCAGTCAATAAAGTATATTATGGCGCCTCTGAATCTCGTAAAGATGGCTGTGCCATAGGATACTAGTAAATACTATTTAGCTTCAAGCGGCAAATTACTTGCTTATTATGAGTAAAAACGCTATTTTATTGGGGTTAGTTACCAGTATTTTGGTTTTTGATATAAGAAATTGGCCTGTTTAGCCAATTTAATTGCGAACCAAACCATTATCCAGAGACTCATACTGGCGTTATTACTATTAAAAGACATCTATTTGTCTTATTTGCAAAAAAAGAAAGTTGTACCATGATCAAAATAAACGAAAATTACCTGAAATTAAAAGCTGGCTACCTTTTCCCGGAAATCGGGCGACGTACCGCCGCTTTCAAAAAAGCTAATCCCGATGCCAACATTATCCGTCTGGGTATTGGCGATGTAACTATGCCGCTACCGCCTGCTATCATCGAAGGCTTCCACGCTGGTGTCGACGAGATGGCAGATGCCGGAACCTTCAAAGGCTATGGCCCCGAACAGGGTTATGAATTTCTGGCCAAAGCCATCATTGATAATGATTATACCACCCGTGGCGTTCAACTGGATACTTCTGAAGTATTTATCTCAGATGGTTCAAAATGCGACACTGGTAATATTCAGGAAATCTTTGGCATTGATAATGTAATCGCTGTTACCGACCCGGTTTATCCAGTTTATGTTGATACCAATGTGATGGCTGGCAGAACTGGTCAGGCCAATGACAAAGGCCAATATGAAGGTCTGGTTTACCTGCCTTGTACCCCTGAAAATAATTTCTCACCGGCACCACCAACCGAGCCTGTAGATCTGATTTACCTTTGCTATCCGAATAATCCCACCGGAGCGGTTGCATCCAAAGCCGATCTAAAGAAATGGGTTGATTATGCCATCGCTAACAAAGCCATCATCCTTTTTGATGCCGCATATGAAGCATTTATCAGCGATCCTGAAATCCCGCATTCTATCTTCGAAATTGAAGGTGCCAGACAATGTGCTATCGAATTCAGAAGCTTCAGCAAAACCGCCGGCTTTACCGGGACCCGCTGTGCATTCACTGTCGTACCGAAAGAATTACAAGCTTATACCGCCTCAGGTGAAACTGTCGCGGTCAACCCCATCTGGAATCGTCGCCAATGCACCAAGTTCAATGGCGTAAGTTACCCGGTTCAAAAAGCGACTCTGGCAACCTACAGCCCCGAAGGCAAAAAGCAGATTCGCGAATTAATCGATTACTATATGGAAAATGCCCGTATTATTCGTGAAAAGATGGCAAGCTTTGGCTATACTGTCTTTGGTGGCGTAAATGCCCCCTATATCTGGCTGAAAACCCCGGAAGGTCTGACCAGCTGGGACTTCTTCGATAAACTGCTCAATAATGCTCATATCGTTGGCACCCCTGGGGCTGGCTTTGGCGCCGCCGGCGAAGGTTTCTTTAGAATCAGCGCCTTTGGCAGCAGAGAAAATGTCATCGAAGCCATGGCCAGAATCGAAAAAATGTAAATAATATTCATACTCAGCCCTAACATTATAGTGGGGCTGAGTAATTCAAAGAGCGTAATTCATGAATGATTCTAAAAAAGATATTCGTTGGCAGCAGCGTTTTGATAATTTCGAAAAAGCTTACCTGCTCTTAGCCAATAATATTAATTTGGAAAACCCAACCGTTCTGGAACGGGCAGGGATTATCCAATTTTTTGAGATGGCTTTTGAATTAAGTTGGAAACTATTGAAAGACTATCTCCAGATACAAGGCTTTGATGTCAAAAGCCCCAGAGAAACTATCAAGCAGGCATTTCAGACTGAAATCATTCTTGATGGACATTGCTGGATACAAGCTTTAGATGACAGGAATATCACAACCCATACTTATGATGAACAAATATCTATTGATGTTACAAATAAAATTAAAAATGAATATTGCCCCATCCTAAAACAACTTTATCTTTTCTTCAGGTGCAAAAAATAATGCAATTTGGCTTGACGCAAAAAGACATTGATATGATTTGTAACTGCATGAGCCAGTTCCCTGAAATCACCGAAGCAGTAATTTTTGGATCCCGGGCAATTGGTAACTATAAAACTGCCAGTGATATCGACATTGCAATCAAAGGAAATAATATTTCAGACAATACAATCATTGCCTTGCAGGGAATTTTGGAAAATGATATTCCTTTGCCTTATAGATTTGATATAATAGCTTACTCCAAAATCAATAATACCGACCTGACCGCACACATTCAGCGGGTTGGCAAAACTTTATACCATACAAAATGATCTGAGTACAAAATGAGTCAAGGACGACAAGAAACCGAATGGACCATCAAGGCTTTATTACAATGGACCACGGAACATTTCCAAAAAGCTTCAATTGAAAGCCCACGTCTCTGCGCAGAAATATTATTGAGTCATGTCCTCAAATGCAAAAGGCTTGAACTTTATACCCGTTTTGACTTCATACCGGAACCGGATAAGTTAGCTGAATTCAAAAAACTTATCAAACGCTGTATCAATCATGAACCGGTGCAATACCTTATTGGCTCGGCGGGCTTTTACAGTCTGGATTTCATCGTTAACTCATCAGTACTTATACCCCGACCCGAAACCGAAGCTATCGTTACCGCTGCAATAGACTATTTACGATCAAATAATATCGAATCTCCCACAGCACTGGATCTATGCACCGGATCTAGTTGTATCGCCTGTGCTCTGGCAAAAAATAATCCTGATGTCAAAATCATCGCTATCGACATCAGCGTCGATGCTCTGGAAACAGCTTCCCGAAATATAGAGTCTCACAATCTTGATGACCGCATCACCCTGATCCAAAGCGACATGTTCAGCAATATCCCCGCCGACCAGACCTTTGACTTGCTATTATCCAATCCGCCTTATGTCAATGATAAACGTATGAATGAACTGCCAGCCAATGTCAAACATGAACCTCGCAGCGCTCTGCATGGCGGCGACGATGGCCTGGACTTCTATAAAATCATTATCAATGAAGGAACCAGCAAAATCAATCCCGGCGGCCAACTCATAATCGAAATCGATCACGACCAAAGTGGTGCTATCACCGAAATGCTGGAAGCCACCCAACAATATGAAAATATAAAAATCCTCCGCGACCATAATAATCATGAAAGAATTATGCTCGCCCAGAAAACAAGTTAGATAAGGAATCCTGCATGAAATCGAAAAACTCCATCCCGCTTATTATACTTATTTCACTTATTGCCGTTCTGAATATTGTTGGCTGTAAAAAAGAACAACCCATAGCCATGACCGGCGCCACACTCCTAGCCGATGTAGTATTACCCCCTGAAACTGACACCTACGATGTTCTCGGTGAAATCTCAGGTATCAAAGGTTATATAATAAAATACAGTGACAAAATCTATCGAGGTGGTGATATCCTCTCTGAAGATGGTATGAAATACCTTAAGGATCAGGGCATAACAGGCATAGTTTCTGTTTCTCCAACTGACCTGGAAAGAAATCTGGCTAAACAATATGAAATTGAAATATTCGAAGCTGAATTCGAGAAAAAACCATTAGATAAAAAATTAGTACAAAACGCCCTGGCTTTTATCGAACAAACTCAAGGCCCTGTTTATATTCATTGCCATAGCGGCTGCCATCGTGGCGGTATCATCTGCTGCGCTTATCGGATTCATCAGGAAAACTGGCCCATCGACAAAGCAACTGTCGAATTTGGCCGACTGGGTGGATGCCTCAAAGAAGATTTTCAAATGCTGGAATCTATCAACACCCTCAACTGATCACAAAATAATTTAATCACCCTGTTTAATACAAGGAATCAAAATCATGGATGCATTTGAAATTCAAGGTGGCACCCGCCTGCGTGGCGAAATGAATATCTCCGGCTCAAAAAACGCCGCTCTACCCATTATCGCAGCGGCCCTGCTGACCGATGAAGAAACTGTCATCCATAATGTCCCGGACTTAGCCGACATCCGCCATCTCTGCACCCTGCTGGAATCTCTCGGAGCCAAAGTCTGGCGCGATGACAAGAACTCTTTACATGTCAAAGTCGAAGATGAATCCAATTGTTTAGCTGACTATGAAAGTGTTCGGCGTATGCGTGCCAGTATCTGTGTACTTGGCCCTATGCTCGCCAAACGCGGATTAGCCGAAGTTTCCATGCCCGGTGGCTGTGCTATTGGCGATCGGCCTATCGATATCCACCTCCGCGGGATGGGAGCACTCGGCGCTAAAATCCATCTCGACGGCGGCAATATCACCGCCAAAACCGACTCACTCATTGGCGATGATATCTTTATGGGTGGAGCTTTTGGCTCTACCGTTTTAGGCACGGCCAACATCATGTCCGCCGCTACCTTAGCTAAGGGCACAACCGTCATCGAAGCTGCCGCATGTGAACCAGAGATTACCGATCTGGGGAATTTCCTCAACTCCATGGGAGCTAAAATCACTGGTCACGGCTCACCCCGCATCACGATCAAAGGTGTCGAAACCTTACATGGCACCGAACACACGGTCATCCCCGACCGCATCGAAGCGGGAACTTTCATGATAGCCGCAGCTATTACCAATGGCGAGCTGACCCTGAACAATTGCAAATTAGAACATTTGATGGCTTTAACCGACCGCATGAAACATATCGGCATCCATGTCGAAGAAATCGCCGGCCAGGTCCGGGTCAGTTCCGCTCGCCGGCTTAACCCGGTTCATGTCGTCACCCAGCCCTACCCCGGTTTCCCCACTGATCTGCAGGCCCAACTGATGGCTCTGTTATGCCTGGCCGATGGCAACAGTATCATCACCGAAAAAATCTTCCCTGACCGTTTTATGCACATCGCTGAACTGAATCGTATGGGAGCAAAACTTCACAAAGAAGGTGCAACCGTGATCGTCGAAGGTGTCAAAGAACTCATCGGAGCCCCGGTGATGGCTTCAGACCTGCGTGCCTCAGCCGCCTTAGTATTAGCCGGCATGGTCGCCAAAGGCACAACCCGCATCCTCCGCGTCTATCATATCGACCGTGGCTATGAAAAAATCGAAGAAAAACTAAATGCCGTCGGCGCCAATATCAAACGAGTAAAAGAATAATATCCCGAATTCCAATAGTTCAATTATATCTACGAGAATGCAGATTGAAGATTGCGCCGGCAGGTGCCCGCCGCTTAAATCTCAATCTATTCTGGGTGGCATCGGTTAACAAGTTAACCGATGGAGCTAAAGAGGTTAAAATCTGGCTTAAATGCTTTAGGTTTTGTTGCAAGAGCCGTTTATGTGGAGTAAAGTGGATTTACATCGGTCCGATGTGATTTTGCAATCCATAAATGCGAATTTGCATTTATCGGATGTGAATTTACATTTAACAGATTCAATTTTACATTCATTAAAAACAAACTTGCATGGGTTAAATTCAATTTTACATCCATAAAATTCAAACTTACATCTGCCAGATGTAAGTTTACATTTGTGAGATGTAAATTTGAATTCCAGGATTGCAAGTGGGTTTTTAAGCCATTTATCCCGCTTTTTAGGGCAAACAAAGCCCATCAAGAGCAAATCCCTCCCCGCCTGGCCGATGTGGCACAGGTCCGATATAAATGGTGCATTACTTATGCGAAAAACCAGACCATCCCGTCCGGCTGTGGGGCAAATCGCAAAAGTCAGCCCCGGCTGGGCTGAGATACGGCCCTGAGCTGCCAGAAGTCCACTTACCTGGCAACTCTCTTGGTCTCCATCGATGCGAAATCTGTCCTCAGCCCGCCGGGAGGATCATTGCCAAAACCCGACTTTTCGGGCTTCCATCCATACAAAAGATTAAAATGAAATAATTTTGAAAATTTGTTTTGATTTTGTGTTAAAAAACGTTATTACTACGCAAATCAGGCATTGGTTTTGTCTGACCAGAACAAGCCATTAACTTTTGAGGATTTAATATGGCAAAGAAAAAAACAGCTTCTAATAATGGTGCAAAGACCCTGGGGCCCATTTCCGATCTGGAAAGGCATTTGCCCTCGGATTGGTGGCAGACTCTTTTTAACTCCCTTTATCTGAAAACCGATGGCGATGTGGTCGAAAATGATGGCAATACCATCCCGGAAGTTGATATGATCATTCAGGCCGCCGGGCTGGATAAAGCTGATGCGGTGCTGGATTTATGCTGTGGCCAGGGCAGGCATTGCCTGGAACTGGCCCGACGCGGCTTTGAAAAGGTCACCGGGGTAGACCGCTCGCGCTATCTGATTCGTCTGGCAAGAAAAAGGGCCGCTCGCGATAAGTTCAATATTAATTTCCACGAAGGCGATGCCCGTAAATTCCGTCTGCCGGAAAGTCAATTCCGCTGCGTAACGCTGATGGGCAATTCCTTTGGCTATTTCGACCAGGAAGAAGATGATCTGGAAGTATTAAAGGCCGTCAAGCGGGTTATGGTCTCCGGTGGAGTTCTGGTGATGGATCTGGTCGATGGCGACTGGATGCGGGATAATTTCGAGAAACGCAGCTGGGAATGGATTGATAAAAACCACTTTGTCTGCCGGGAACGTTCGATGGCCGCCGATGGCTTTCGCCTGATCTCCCGCGAAGTTATCACCCATGCCGAACGTGGTATCATCGCCGACCAGTTTTATGCTGAAAGACTTTATAACTGGGAAAGAATCTCAAAGTTGCTCACCAGTGCCGGTTTCTTAAATATTCGTCATCATGGCCGGGTAAGTGCCATGTCCGACCGGGACCAGGACTTAGGGATGATGGCCCATCGGATATTTATCACTGCAATTGCCCCGCATAAGAAAAAAACCGTAGTCCGCAAAGGACCGGCTTTCCCCAATGTAACGGTATTGATGGGCGACCCATCGCTGCCAGATGCAGTCAAACTCGATGGCCAGTTTAACTCAGAAGATTTTGAGACCATCAATCGCTTAAAAAGTGCATTAGCGGAATTGCCAGGTTATGACTTTAAATATATCAATAATCATAATTCACTGATAGCTGAGCTGAAGAAGTCGCCTCCGGGCTTTGTCTTTAATTTATGCGATGAAGGTTATAATAATGATCCCTTTAAGGAATTGCATGTGCCGGCATTACTGGAGATGTTTAATATCCCTTATAGCGGAGCCGGGCCGGCGAGCCTGGGTTTCTGTTATAATAAATCGCTGATCAATGCCATCGCCCGTTCGGTAGATATTCCGGTGCCATTGGAAACTTATTTTAACCCCAGTGATACTTCGGCTAATTTACCCTCGATTTTTCCGGCATTAGTCAAGCCCAATTTCGGTGATTCCAGCATTGGCATAACCAAAGACGCGGTAGTGCACAATCCCGAGGAACTGGTCGAATATCTGGCGAAGCTAAGGGAGATGCTGCCGGGCTGTCCGGTGCTGGTGGAAGAATATCTATCCGGGCCAGAATACAGTGTCGGGGTGATAGGCAATTCCGGTTTGAGCTATAAAGTCTTGCCACCACTGGAGGTAGATTACAGCAACCTGCCAAAGGGCTTACCACATATTCTGGGTTATGAATCCAAATGGGACCCAAATTCGCCTTACTGGACGAGTATTTCTTATCATGAAGCCCGGCTCAGCGAAGAAAATCGAGCTAAACTCTATGATTATTCCAATATTTTGTTCGAGCGTTGTGGCTGCCGTGACTATGCCCGTTTTGATTTCAGAACCGATGACGATGGTGAAATCAAGCTATTGGAGGTTAATCCTAATCCGGGCTGGTGCTGGGATGGCAAACTTAACTTTATGGCTGGATATGCCGGTTTATCATATAAAGAACTGCTGGAAATGATTTTACAGGCAGCCCAGGAAAGACTATTAGCAGAGAAAAAGTAAAAAAATGTTTTATTTCGGTAACATAATGGTAAGATAGCTGTCTTATTATAGCGTCGCTATTAAAATAGATAAAAATCCTGATTATGTTGATCCGGGTTCAATATTGTGATTATTTTACTGTGAAGGAGTAAATTATGAGTCGCAAAGCTTTGGTATTATTAAGTGTTTTGATGTTAATTATCGGTGTAAGTATTTCTCAGGCAGCTGACAGTAAATTGCCGACGAACTTGAAGGGATTAGAAAAATGTGTCCCAGATAATGCGGTATTAGTTGGCCTTATTGATGCTAAAGCCATATTGGGTAGCCCGATTGCCAAGGCATTAGATGTTAACAATTTACTGGCAGTAGCTAACAAGAATATGAAGGCTGAAGGTATTAATATCCAGGTTCAGGATATTAAACGTATCGTTATGGTAGCAACTGATTATGAAAATGAGCCCGTTGCGTATTTTGAAATGAACAAAGCTATCAAGAGCCTAAAAGACATTGCCGACAGCAAAAAAGTCAGTAAGTCTTCTAAATACAAAGGGGTGGATTGCCAGGAATTCGCAGATGGCCCGGTAGCGGCTATGCTCAGCGGTACAATAGTGCTTATGGGCCAGGATGATTCTGTCAAGGCAGCTATTGATGGTTTCCAAGGCAAAAAAGGTACAACGGTCAAATGCAGTGATAAAATGAAAAAAACCTTTGCCAGTCTCAATAGCCAAAAGAATTTCTTTGCAATGGAAATCCCAAAAGATGCATCAGCTGGTCTGGCCCAGATGGGTATGGACTTCAGCATGGATGTTGCATCATTCAGTTTTGCCATAGCTGATAAACTCTCATTAAATGGTGTGATAGGAACAGAGAACCCAGAACAAGCAAGCCAAATGGCTATGATGATTCCGGGTATGGTAAGCATGTTCAAGATGCAAATGCAGGGCGCCCCAGCAATGCTGGCTCAGCAGGAAAGTGCCATAAAAAAACAAATCGCCGATGGCGATAAAGAAGCCCTCGCCGATCTGAAAGAATTACAGGTTCAAAAAAAACAAATGGAAGCCGGCATGAGTCTCATGGATTTATTAGGCGCAGTTAAGTTTGCCGCCCAGGATAAAGATTTGACAATTAAGCTGGATATGCCCAAGGAAAAAGTTGTTTCAATGTTCAAACCTATGATTGATCAGGCTTTGAAAGAAATGGCAAAAGAATAAAAGAATCACATAAATAAACTTAAAGCCCGCAGACCCGTCAAAGTCTGTGGGCTTTTTAATTGGTAAAAAACTAAAGTATTCTTTTAAAATAACATTTACCGCAGGTAAATACCGCAACTTTTCACTTTTCACTTTTCACTGTTAGTTTTTTCTATCATGTCCCAGCCACCACCGAGGGATTTATACAGGACGATAAGGTTTTGGACGACATCGCGGCGGGCGGTAGTTAATTTATCCTGTTGCTGTACCAGAAATGCCTGGGAATCCAGCACCCGATCAAAACTGACCAACCCGTGATTGTATTGCTGTAAAGCCAGATCCAAAGCCCGCTGGGATGCGGCTTCAGATTCGGCGAGACTTTTGACTTGCAGTTGGGATTGCAAATATTTGAAGATGGAAATTTCCACTTCATTCATTGCCCCGATAACAGTTAAGTCATAGGCAGTCAATGCCTGTTGATAGCGAATGTCAGCGGCTTTAACACGATTAGTGATACGGCCATAATTAAGGACATTCCATTTGAATGAAGGCCCAAAGCCCAGAGTTTCACTATTATCGCTAAAGAGGTCTTTGGCCTTTTCAGCCGAGTAGCCAATAGAACCTGTCAAATAAAATTGAGGGAGCAGTTCAGTTTTTTCGATGCCAATTCTGGCACATTGAGCGATAGCATTATGCTCGGCGATACGAATATCGGCACGACGGCGTAACAGGTCCGCAGGCATGCCAACAGAAATTTTCGTGGGCACCTGCGGAATAGCCTTACTTTGGGCCAACAGTTCATCTAATTTTCCCGGGGCAACGCTAAGCAGGACACACAGCCGACTGATAGTTCCATAGCGACCGGACTGAAGCATTGGCAAAGATGATTTCACTGAAGCTAAGACACTTTTGGCTTGCTGGAGGTCCAGCTCTGTTGATGTGCCAGCATCATATTTAGCCTGCACCAGTTTCAAAGTTCCAGCGTGAATTTCAATATTTTTTTCCAGCAGTTCAATCCTTTTATCAAAAGCGCAAAGTTCAGTATAAGCCAATGCGATTTCAGAAGTCATCGAAACCCATGCATCATTATAGGTCATAATAGTTGTGCCCAGTTGAGCGTCGGCGGCCTGAATACTGCGACGATATTTACCCCAGACATCCAGTTCCCAGGCGACATCAAAGCTGGCACGATAATCACTGTATTCGCTGACGGGCATTTGATTAGCATCTTTTTCGCTATTGTTGCGTTTGGCATAGCTGGCATTAATTTGCTGCATTTGCGGTAGTTGATAACCTTTGGCGATTCCGCGAAGTGCCTGGGCTTCCAGTATACGCAGACCGGCAACCTGCAATGATAAATTATCTTTTCCAGCTTTTTCGATAAGGGTATTCAGAGTCGTATCATTGAAAAGTTTCCACCAGTTTTCTGTGGAGGCCTGAGTGGAGCTATCTATTTGATTATTGGCAACCGATTCACTCCAGCTATTGTCGGGCTTTAGCTGGGGCTTTTGGAAGTCAGGACCAACCATGCATCCGGTGGCTATAAAAACCAAACTTAATATGGAAGCTAATAATATTTTATTCTGATTTTGGTTATTCATTATTGTTTCTCTTTTAATATTGGTGTCGCTATTGCGATATTGTTTCATCAACTTAGACAGAGTCATCTCACTTGATTATTGGATCAGGCAGGCCAAGATAACTAGTCATAGTCTGCGCGGTGCGATAAGCCATCTCGGCATAGAAATCTTCTGTAACATTTTCCGGGCCAACAATTTCGGCGGTAGCATGCTTGAATAAACAGTGCATAGCCATCTGCGACTGAACAATAAATACCCAGAAATGAGCTTCGTTATCAGTTGCCTGCGAATTTAAGTGTCTGAATATTTTGAAATAATTTTCATGAAATGGTTTCAGTAATTTTTCATGAAATATTCGCCATCCAGCCGAAGGCATTATCGCTTCCCGATGAATCAGCTTTGGCCCCCATTCTGGATTACTTTGCACCATCGCATGATAAAAATGATCTTTGATGTTCCGGCAGATCATATTACTGATATCTTGCGGCCTGTTCAAAATATCGGGGTCTTCAGCTAAATAGTCATCGATTTCTTTATGTTCTTTTTTGTCAGCTATATATTGTATGGTTTCCAGATATAATTCATTTTTACTCTTAAAATGATAATGCAGTGACCCAAGGGTAATTTCCGCTTTTCTTGCTATACTCCTGGTAGTGACACCATCGAAGCCATGCTCGGCGAAAAGTTCACCTGCAGCTAAAACAATTTTCAATTTGGTATTTGGTGCTTCATAATCTCTCATAATTATTCCTTAGCTTTTGCTTTTGGCAAATCTACCAAAGCAATATCTGGTTTAATCCTGTAGAATAAGGTATATAGTAACGGAACCACGACCAAAGTCAAGGCGGTAGCGGCCATCAGTCCGCCCATAATGGTAGCGGCCATTCCCTGGAAGAATGGATGCCACAATAGTGGCCCCATGCCCAAAATGGTCGTTCCTGCTGCCATAGTTACCGGTCTCAGGCGACTGACAGAAGAATCCATGACTGCCTGATAAGGTGCCTTGCCGTCAGCTAAGTCTAACTTAACCTGTTCAATCAGCACTATCGAATTTTTCACCAGCATCCCAGTTAAGCCCAAAAAGCCCAGGATAGCCATAAAACCAAAAGAAATACCTAAAGGCAACAGCGCTGCGGCAACCCCGATTATCGCCAGCGGTATACAAAGGAAAATAATTATCGGGTCACGCAAAGTATTGAACATAAATACCACCGTGATAAACATCCCCAGTAGACAAACCGGAAATAGCTTCTGGATTGGCGCCTGACTTTTGACAGATTCTTCATGTTCGCCACCCCATTCCATCGAATAACCAGAAGGAATTTCAATTGCTTCTATTTTGTCTTTGATACGTTCAACCAGTTTTGAGGCAACCCCTTCAGCAGGATTGCACTGAACCGTAATAGTTGGCATACGATCCCGACGATTAATGATAGCATCTTCCTGGGTGATTTCCAAATTCTGGACAACCTGACCAATAGGCAGAAATCTACCCAGAGGATTGCTCCATATCTGGATATTTTCAAAATCTGCTATTGAACCTCTTTCTTCTGCCGGGGGCCTGGATATAATCGGGAGAAGTTCATCATTTTCACGATACAAGCCAACGGCCAATCCATTAAAAGACCATTGCAGAGTTTTGCTAAGGTCCAAACGACTAATGCCAGCCCGCGAACCTTGCTCAAATGAATATTGAGGACGGAAAACTTTGGCTTTTTGTCGCCAATTATCGCGAATATCAATCACTTTGCCATCGGCATACAGTATCTCTTTGGCCTTCCTGGCAAGCTCACGTAGCACAACTGTATCGGGCCCGCGGAATCTGGCCTCAACAGTAAATTCCATCGGTGGCCCTTCCTGAAACAGCGAAATTTTTGGTTCGGCATCAGGGAATTGTTTCAACATGAATTTTTCGGTGGCCGCTTTCAACGCAGGAATTTCATGATAATCATCAACTTCGACAATTAGTTGACCATAACTGGTATTGGGCGAATGATAATTATATGTCAGCACAAATCGCAAAGCGCCTTCACCCACAAATGTAGTTACATTTTTGACATGTTCATTTTCGCTTAAAAATCCCTGAATTTGTGCCAAATCATCACTGGTCTGGTCAATGTGGTCGCCCTGACTGCGCCAGTAATCGACAATAAACTGACTGCGGGTTGATGCAGGGAAAAATGAGTTCGGTATCTTAGTAAAACCATACATCGCAGTTATCAATAATAAAAACATCAGCAACAAAGTTAACCAACGAAAGCGGATACATCTATGCAGAAACCTGCGATAGAAATGATAGGTTTTAGTGTCAAACGGATCATCTTTGGCTTTCTTGGCCCTTGCCAGTGTCGATGCACACAACATAGGTGTTACCGTAATAGCCAACACCCAGCTAAGCATAAGAGAAATCGCTAAAACAAAAAACAGTGATTTACAGAATTCACCAGCCGACGATGGATTAAAACCAATTGGCACGAAAGCAAATACCGCCACAACGGTCGCTCCAAATAATGGCCAAATCGTTTCATTAACCGCTTCGGTAGCAGCCTGTTTGCGTTCGGTGCCGCGTTGAATCTTTATCAGGTATGAATCAGTAACCACGATGGCATTATCCACCAGCATACCCAAAGCCAACACCAATGCACCCAATGACAACAAATGCAGGTCTATACCCATAATATCCATGCCAATAAATGTACCGATGATGGTCAGCAATAAAATTCCGCCAATAAGCAACCCGGATTTCAGACCCATAAATAATAATAGCAGGACAACCACAATAGCAATAGATTCCGCCAGATTAATCAAAAAGTTATTCAATGAATCGGTAACATCTGCGCCTTGCAAATTAACAATATCAAGTTTAATCCCAGCTGGAAATGATGGCTTTAATTCTTCGATACGATTCAAAATAGCATCGCTCATGTCTACAACATTAGCGCCCTTCTCCGTTGATATACCAAAACCGATAGCACGCTTGCCATTGAAATACATCATATTGCGTGGCGGGTCGATATAACCTCTGGACACTGTTGCGACATCGCGTAGCTGTACCAAACCATCATTGCCTTTAGCAATATAAATATTTGCGATAGCTTCTTCGCCAGCTAATTCACCCGATGGGCTGAAACGGATATATTCCGGCCCGACTTTGATTTTCCCGGATGGTTCGACCATGTTTTGCATATTGATAGCCTGGGCTATCTGCTGGGGAGACAATCCCAACAAAGCCATCTTGGCCCGATTGAATTCTACATAGATAACTTCAGTTCTCGTGCCCCAGTAATTGATTTTAGCTACATCGTTAACCTGTAATAAATCTTTTTTCAGAGATTCAGCAAAATCTTTTAGCTGAGCATAAGAATAATCATCACCAGTAATAGCGAAAAATACGCCATAGACATCACCAAAGTCATCATGGACAGTTGAGGGACCCGCCCCCGGTGGAAGTTGCGACTGGGCATCATTGATCTTTCGCCGCAGCTCATCCCAAATCTGGGGGATCTGATGAGATTTATAAGTATCTTTTATTTCTACGGTAACAACCGACAGGCCATCCTGAGTGGTCGATGTTACATAATCCAGTTGACCCAGTTGCTGAACCGCTTCTTCGATGACATCGGTAACTTCTTCGGCAACCTCGGCAGGGCTGCCTCCCGGATATGCGGTGGTAATCAATGCGGTCTTAATCGTAAAATCCGGATAAGACAGTCTACCCAGATTCTGATAGGACTTAATGCCAAACATCACCATGATGATGGTCAGCACTACTATTATCACTCGGTGCTTGAGAGAGTATTTTGCTATAGACATATATTTAATAAACCTTTAAATTTGAAGGTTAGTGGTTCAAGTTATCTGTTTTGGATTAATTGATAATAGTGGAAAGTATGGTTTTATTGAGATTCAGGGGCTGATCTTCACGTATAAAGTCACCGCCAGCTGTCACAATCCAATCATTGGCATCCAAACCGGCAGTTATGATTATGTTGCTATCACCGTTACGGCTACCGATGGCTACTTCACGAATTTTAGCTGTTTTAGTTTCGGTATCAACTACCCATAATTTAGCAGTCTTGCCATTGGTTTCAGTCAGAGAACTCATCGGCACCAAAACTGAACCATTTTGATTTTTCTTATTAGATGCAATTGCAATTTCAGCACTCATCCCCGGTAATATTTCATTTTTGCTGGTTTGCTGAACTCGAAAAACTATGCGAAAGGTTCGAGTTGCCTGGTCTGCTTTGCTGGACCATTCATAAAATTCAGCATCAAAAGTCTTTGGCCCGATAGCAAAGAATTTTGCATGACATATTGACTCTTTATTTTGAATTAAGCTGCCAATATTCTTTTCAGGCAAGTCTACGGCAACTTCAACAGTGGAAATATCCTGTATTTCTAAAACTGGTTGACCTGATTGAGCCATCTCATAATTTTCCAGCATTTGCCTGGTGATTACCCCATCAAAAGGAGCGCAGAGCTTTGTATCATTTAGCTTGTCCTGAGCAATTTGAAGTGAAACTTTCAAGGTGTCAAGGTTCGCCTGGGCCGCATCGATATCTTCCGCTCGGGAACCACGCTGGGCTTTTAGCAATTCCTGCTCTAATTTATTATAATTTGCGTTGGCTACCTGATAGGCAGTGTTAGCTCGATCAAAATATTCTTTAGATACCGCATCTTTTTCGATTAGTAATCTATAGCGGTCAAATTCGGTTTTTGCTAAACCCAATGTGGATTTGGCAGCGATTAAGGTTTGTTCCAATATGTTAATATCTTCGGTTCTGGCCCCTTTTTTCATAGCTGCCAATGATGCATTAGCCGCGGCAATCTGGCTTTGTATAGTCGATAACTGCCTTTGATAGTCGCGCGGGTCAATTTGCATCAGAACCTGACCTTGTTTGACAGAATCACCTGGTTTAATATTAACTGTGATGACTGGTCCGGAAACCCGAAAAAATAAAACCGCCTGCTGCGATGCCTGAACTGTGCCCGGGAAAGTGGTATTACCATTTTGGGCCACCGAACCAGGCTGGGCGATAAGAATAGGCCTTTGCGCTGCAGTATTTTCGGTTTTCGGGGCTTCTTTATCGCCTAATGTAGCATAAACCTGATTTGAAAGAATGCCTAAGCCGCTTATTATCAAAATAATTGCGACAGTAGAAATTATAAGTTTTTTGTTAAAAATCATATACAAACTCCTAATATTATTGCTTTTAACAGTCGGTCGACCGATGTTTTAATTGGTCGCATGACCAAATATTACCATCTAAATAAAATTAAGTCAAACAATTTCTCTCAAAAAAAGTATTCTAAAGCTGTTTTCATTACTTTAATAACGAAATTCCAGATATTTACATAAATATATAAAACTAAAAAAATGGTTCGATGGCATTCACAGCTTGCATCTGGGGCCAAATATTTTTTATATATAAAATAATTTTACACCTTGAAAATTCAATTTTCTCCGATAAGATAAAATTGTGGCTCTTTTCATCTTGCTATCCTTTTCTCGGCTGGCCATACATTTTCTCTTGTTTTTATTTAATTGGGTATTGTAAGGCATTTACATCATCGTTTTATCTTCAAGCTTCTTGCCTTTAACTGAAGCTTAGTGCTTCAAATAAAACTATTCCTTTAAGAGAAGGATGTGAGCTATGAAAAAGGTATTACTTGTAACGTTGGTATTGCTATTGTGCATATCGGGCTGGGCTGTTGCCGCACCAATTTCTTATGAGGTCGTCGACAACCCCGATTCTCAGCAGGATCCATTTATGTTGGGCTGGAGCCATGAATTGGGCGTGGACTTTCCTCCAGATGAATTGATCACCGCAGATGACCAGATGACACCAGAGATTTCATGTCAGATTCAATATGGCGGTGGCCAAAACTTCCTGGTCTCAATCACCAATCAAACCAATATGGCATGGACAAATCTGGCTTATGTCGCTGACCCAGAAACTACTATCACTAATCATGATAAATTCCTGGTTAATGGCCAACAAGCCTTTTATATTGACAGAATGGGTGTCAACACTCCATTGCTGTCTGAAAGCATGACCACCAATTGCGTTTTTGAACCGGGTGAAACCTGGCAGTTTATCATTCAGGAATATGTCAATGGCATAGGCATGCCGGCCTCGGCTTTGGGTAGCTGGAACCCCACCAATGGCATGGGAATGGTTGGCAATCAAAGTGGAGGCGACCAAATGTCCTCAGGTAGCATTATCGCTATTCCAGAACCGATTTCAATTATACTTATTGGAATTGGTGGGTTAGCCATACGGCGTCGACGTTAAATATTTAACTCTTTGAAAAAAGCCCGACAATCTCAAATATTGCCGGGCTTTTTTTTATTCTATCAGCATTCCATGTTCTAATAAGAATATTTTCGACAATTCCATTGTCTTATCAAAAATTTCCTGAGAACCTGCTTTATTGAATTCCGGGCTGTTAAAAAAACCATGACCTTTGCCGTCGAAACTTTCCAGTTGGCAATAGTTACCATTTTCCAGCATCAACTTTGTAAACCGTTGAACATTTTCAAAAGGCACGGTGGTATCAGCTGTGCCATGCAAGATAAGTGTTGGCGGTACATCTTTACTTATATTATCACAAGGTGAAATTGCGGCAAATTTTTCTTTGAGTTGATTATAGCCATAGCCTTTCGGGCTGGTGTCGGCTACCGGATTAAAAAGAATCATCGCATCGGGTATAGAGCTAATCTGGAGATTTTCATCTTTATTATCGAATTCTTTTAGCACACCCGTACAAGCTGCTACATGGCCACCAGCTGAACCGCCGGCGGCAATAATTCTGTCCGGATCGATGCCCATAGCGTCAGCGTTTTCACGAACGAAACGAATTGCCGACTTGCCATCTTCCACGCAATCAAAAGGCGTCGTGCCATTGGAGCCAAATGTGCGATATTCCACTGAAATGACTACCATATTAAGCGAAGCGAAATATTTAGCCTGCGGATAAAACTGTCTGGGATGACCACCGCGCCAACCGCCACCGAAATACATCACAATCGCTGGCAGCTTTTCATCTGAATCATGCCCTGCCGGTTCAAAAATATGCAGTTCAAGTTTGTCTTCGCTGCCATCTTTAGCTTTAACAGTTTTGTATTCCATTGTTCGCATAGAAGCGACTTCCAGCGGCGTTTTAGCCATCTTAGCTGAATTATCGCAGCCAACAAATGTCAATATTGATAATGCTAATGTTAAGAATGTTTTCATAGGAACTCCATTTAGTTGTTTAGCCATAATGCTTGCTGAGTGGTACATCAATTTTATTTGAGATCATCCTGGCGATATTGTCAAGCTGCTCATCGCTTAGTTTCGTCAAATTACTTTGACGGGTTTTTCTGACGATGGTATGCAGCTGAATATGCTTGATTTTACCGCCATTAGCAATGATGTATTCCAGCCGCTGAATATAATTTTGGATTTCACTTTCGCTGGGTGCTTCATTGTCGATATTTGACATAAGAGTCTGAATGACGATAGGTCTTTTCTGTGATACCAACAACAAATTATCCAGAATTCTTTCAAAGCTGATTTTACTTTGATTGACTTTTTTATAATATTCTTCCGAACCGGCATCAAGCTTAGCCCAGATCTCACCATTATGTTTATCGAGTAATTCCAACCCCAGCTGAACCTTTTCTTTGTTGAACATCGTCGAGTTGGTAATAACGATAATTTTTATATCATTGAGTTTTAATTGTTCTTTAATTTTAACAATTTCTTGACAGGCTTCCAGAAAATATGGTGAAGCGGTAGGCTCGCCATCGCCACTAAGGGCGATGTCATTTAATCGTCTAAGTTTTTCAGGTGCCTGGTCAAAAGGCTCATATTCAAAAAGACCGCCATCCAAAACCAACTGAATCATTTCAGTCAATTCCTTTTCCAATGTTTCAATTGAAAAATCAACTTTCACCTGACAGCTTCTATCAACCTGACAATATGCACAATTAAAATTACAGACTTTGTCGATATTGAGATTGACCCCTATACTTATGCCACCGCTACGGCGTGACAAAACCGGGTAAACGATTTGGGTTCCCATAAATTGCCGGCCATGTTGACGATGGGCATTGAGAATTTTGTCTTTTTCATTTTTCATGCCTGTATAATACCCATTCATCGAGGAAAATGAAAGCCCCTCATCTCAAAATTCGATTAATGAAAGTTATTTGGATATGTAGCACAAGCTTCCAGCTTGTGATTTTCTTAAATAATGGGAATTAATACCCACAAAAAAGGGAGAATTGCTTTATAAATTATGACCAGGCCATACTAACCATTGCAACACGATATAAAAAGCCAAGGCCCAGTCATACCGACTGAGCCTTTTCTTTGTTATTAGAAAGCTCTTTATTTCATTTGAATAGATGCAAGTGCTGATGGTGTGTCTTCAGCTACATCAAATAAAGAATCCAGCCCAGTTAAAAGGAAAACACCCCAAACCTGCACTGCGATTCCGCAAAGGCGAAGTTCTTTGTCTTGGCTGATAAGGGCTTTTCGCAGCTTCAGTAACCTGGAAATATTGGATGAATTGATAAATTTCACTTCGCTGAAGTTTAAAACAACATTTTTTGCCAGTTTTTCCATTCTTTCAGTCAAAGCGGTCAGCTCATCGGTAAGTTCAGGATCATCAGCCAAATCCACCATGACAATATTTTCAGACCATTCTTGCATTACCATAATTATTCGTCCTTGTGCTTATTTGTTTTTACTTGGCGGGAGTTGGTTTTAACAGAATTTCCCTGCCCGGAGGTACAATCGTCATTAATACCCTAGATTACCAAATAGCTTCACCCTTGTCAAGCCGGCCTTGGCTTTTGACAGGCCGCTTAACTTACAGGCGTGTGATACCAGTGTTCTCTTTTTCCCTGTTGAGCTTATGCTATTATCATCGGAAAGATAAATGATGAACTTAAGTATTTTGAACTTTATTGTGCCATGAGTTTGCTACAGGGAAGATTTAAAAGTAAAAAACAACAACCTAAAACCAATTTTTTCAGCATAAACCATTGCTAATTAATACCTTATGAATCACAGATTTACAATTATCCCCATTGATATCACCAAGGCGGACATATCGGTCAGTTTAGATATATTATTGCTGTCTTATCGTTGATTCTGTAGCGGTTCTGGTAGACTCATCGGCACCAACAGTAAAAGAATAATACTCAGGTTTAGCTTTCTTATTAGCTAATTTATCGCCGATTTCAACTTTTATTTCATATTTGCCTGGCGATAGTTTAGGAATATTTAATCGTCCTTGAATAAAAAAGTCTTTGCGGACCGAAGAAATAGGACTGTCAGGCACTTCGCCATCAAGTTTGGCTATCGGATTGTAATTTGCGTCATAAAGCGTGATGGATGCATTTAATTTCGTAAAATATAAGCCACTGTTATCCAGTTGACTGGTAAAATTATCCAGTTGACAATAAACCCATACGGTTTGGGCACTACCGGTCTCCAGATATTCTTTACGCTGCTCATCATATTTGCCAAAACCTTTAATTGAGCTATTGCCATGGCTGTCTGGCCCGCAAATTTTCAATTCAGTAATTTCCAGATCTGCCTGTTTGGCCAGTTGCTCTGAAAGTTTTTCTACCGCTTTTAATGCTTTGGTAGCTTCGCTGGCAGTAGCACCGGGCTTTTCGCTTTCCAGGGTCAATACCACCGCTGTAGCCAAATCAACTAGAGCAGGGTCATCTTTGCCCGGAACTGCCTGGCTTAATTCCAGGGCCTTGGCCTTTTGCCCTACCGAAGAATACAGCGTGCGTAACGCTGTCTGACAGTAGGAATTTTTCGGGTCATCTTTCAGCAATCTTTCCAGGTCAGCTATTACCTGATGTATCGATGTGTCGCGTATCAGTACCGGTTGCACTCGTTGACTGAAAGCTTCGGACTCCACAGTTTTATCGGCTTGAGTGCTGTTTGTTTGCATGTCGGCATTGTTAGCCATCAGTTTATCGTTGCCAGCTGCCGAGGCCCCTTGATAGGCCACTATAGGCCTATTTGGCTGATATTGCGTTTTATTTACATCAGGCTCATTAGTATTTGCAGTAACATTAATATTTGTCGGCGTTTCATTTGGTTTAGATATTACACCCTGTTTTTCTTGATAAATTTTTAAAGCCTGACTAGCCTGCTGAAAATCACCCGGTTGTGTACGAATAGTCTTTACCGGTTCTTTACCGGCAGCGGTAGTATCAACATTACCATGATTGCTGCTGTTAGTGCTTACCAATACATATCCTTGAGCGTTTGCTTCAGGGTTGGATGGGTCTAATATCCAATATTCACCACTTTTGGCAGTGGATTTCACTTGTGCTGGATTTTGCAAAATGGGCCTGCCAGGGTTTTGCTTATTTGCAGTAACAGGATTATTATACACATCTTCGGTGCCAGCGTCAGGTGATGCTGGATTTGGTCTATAGTCAGGATATTTCGGGCAGCCTGCCAATATCAATAAAGAAAAGATTAAGCAGATCGCCAGATGTATTTGCAGATGTGTATTTTTTTTGTGCTTGAAAATCATACAAGCCTCCATGCTTGACAAAACTATCCAGTTAATTTAGCCGGGCAATCCATTACCCTTAAAATCTAATAATATATTTTATTAGCAAAAGGTAAAATTGTCCAGATGTAAATTGATGGCCACGACAAAAGTCAAAATTATGCTGAAAAAACCACCCTCAAACTCCAATTTCAGAGGGGGCAGAAGGTTTTGACGCTGGCGTCTAAATTCATTAAGAGTAAGCCTTTAGTATATTATGCCAAAGTTTTTTATCTATTGCAAAATGTAATTATCATTTTTTCCAGCCCATCGCCCGGTGTCGTTTTACCAATTTTGCTGTGATAATCAATGTCAGCTAACATGGTAATTGCTTTAGCGGCATCAGTTATTTTCATTCCACGTACCTGACCTATAAATTGCTCTTTCTGATTCCATATCCGCAGTTTCTGGATGATTTCCCCTGCCGGATGGCCCTGATCCAGCAACACACGGGCATCATAAAGCCTGCGAAAATGCCACGCCAACGCCCCTACCGCTGAAAATTCCGCGTCCTTATTCTGGTTCAGCATTTTATCTAAATGTTCCAAAGCCAATCCGGTTTTGCCAACTGTCATGGCATCAATA
Source organism: Phycisphaerae bacterium (assembly GCA_016342495.1). Classification (GTDB taxonomy): domain Bacteria; phylum Planctomycetota; class Phycisphaerae; order Sedimentisphaerales; family SM23-30; genus JAEIOG01. Next base: position 30,881 of record JAEIOG010000015.1, on the reverse strand, counting down.
ACATTAAAAACGGTATGCAGTTTATTATCCCCGACAATTTCCTGAATATCTTTGGGCTTGATCATATTAATATGACTGCCAGGACCTTTAACAAAAGCTGCTATCTTGTCGATTTCGCTTAGCAAAACCCCACTATCCTGGCCCACCAGCTCGATTAACATACTGGCACAATTACTGCTTAGTGACAATTCATGCTTTTCGGTGGCATATTGAGCTAAAAAACCGGGCAATTCTCTCATACTGGCCGGTGCGGTTTTGATGATTTTGCCGATTTTCTTTGTTGCTTTGGCTAATCGAGTTGTCGCCGGAAAACTGTCAGCTAACATCACCAAAACCCCAGTTTCAGCTGGTTTTTCCAGATATTGCTCCAACTCCCCACGATATTTAGTAATAAAACTGTCGGCTTGTTTGATCACTACAATTCTTCTTTCAGCCAGAAATGGAAGCGTACGCAAAGCATCCAGAACCATTGCCAACTCGGCTCTGTCACCTTCATATATTTCCAAAGCCAACTGCGGGTCAGCATCACCCAGAAGAAAATCGGTCAACTCATCAAGCTTGTCAATAGCCAACCGCCGGTCTTTGCCGGCTAAAACGTATATCGGGTATATTTTAACTTTTTTAGTCATAGCCACATTCTAGCATAAATAAAGTCTTAATCAAGTTTTAGAACCCCTGAATCAGGGCTAACGCATGAAATTTAATTATGTCATTCTCGCGTAGGCGCCGAATCCAGTTTTCAAGTCAAAATCATGGTTTACATTTCCTGGGTCCACGTTTTCACAGGGACAACAACTTGCTCTTTTACAATACGAACCTCATTTTATTCCCAAAACAACGGTAATAATATTAGATGCGTCGGCCCTACCCCCTGAATATCCCAAGGAAATATATAGCTAGCTGGCCAGTGGCAGTTTACCTTCTTCGGTTAAGATTGATTTCAGGGAATCATCAATATTATCAACTTCCAGCCCTGTTAAAAATGCTGGTAAACCCTCATTCAATACTAGATGAAGATCATCTTCCAACTCAATCCAAACCGATAATTCTTTGTAGTAACAGGATAAAAAAAGTTGATATCCTTGACTGATTAAATCAACTGCTCCAATCTTGTTATGCAAATATTGTTTAATAAGATATTTTTCATAGTTTAGGCATATTTCTTTTTGATGGGCCTGTGCTTATCAAATGTTCAGCCCAATCAAAATAATCTTGCGGATCATTATGACCGAACAGTCGATTATAGAGAAATTTACTTGTTTCTAATGAATACACCATATTAGCTATTATAGTAGTGTCTCAGCATTAATCAATAGCTATATTTTGTCTATAGGTAAATACCTGCTTGTTTTCTGAGTAGAAATATAGTTTTATCTTAAAAAAAACAGTTTTCTTATGCACATTAGATGATTTACGGTGGTTATATTAATAAGACCATGTAATCAATATAATTATTCGATACGAAAGGCATTTATGATGATTAAAAAGCTATTATTACTTTTGATTTGTATAACTGTTATCTCCCAGACTAACAAGGTTTGTGCCGACCAGGTCTCAGCTGCTGCTGGAGTGATTTCTAGGACAACCCCTGGAATCCAAGCCAGAATCATTTTATCTCTTATCGATAAAGAAGATGGCAAAGATGTATTTGAACTGGAAACCGTCGATGACAAACTGGTAATCAAAGGTTCATCAGGCGTAGCTATTTGCAGTGGCTATAACTGGTATCTGAAACATTATTGTAATTGTCATATTTCATGGTGTGGCGACCAGCTGAATCTTCCTGAAACCTGGCCAGCGATCCAAAAGAAAATTCGTACAGTTTGCCTGCATAAACATCGGGTTTATTTTAATTATTGTACATTGAATTATACCGCCAGCTGGTGGGACTGGCAGCGCTGGCAGCGTGAAATTGACATCATGGCCTTAAATGGAATCAATATGCCACTGGCGCCTATCGGGCTGGAAGCGGTTTGGTATCATGCTCTATTAAAGATTGGTTTCACTGATGAAGAAGCGCGGGGATATCTTGTCGGCCCTTGCTATTTTGCATGGCAGTGGATGACAAATATTCAAAGTCATGGCGGGCCATTACCCAAAAAATGGATTGACAGCCATATCGTTTTAGGCAGGCAGATTCTGGAACGTGAACGTGAATTAGGAATGACACCAATTCAGCAAGGCTTTAGTGGTTGTGTGCCACGCGAATTTATGAAAAAATTTCCCGATGCCTCAATTGCCAAAGAAGGATTATGGTGTGGTTTTGAAGGGACTTGCCAATTAGACCCACTGGACCCTTTGTTCAAGAAGTTCGGAAAAATATTTTTAGAAACGGAAATTGAATTATTTGGCACTAGCCATATATATGCCGCTGATCCGTTCCATGAAGGCCATCCACCCAAACCCGGCGATGAATACCTGGAAAAGGTCGGCTCAGAAATCTGGAATTTAATGGAATCGGTTGACCCACAAGCCAGGTGGGCTATGCAGGCATGGTCTATTCGCAAGCCTATCGCAAGTGCCGCACCGAAAGATAGATTGCTGGTGTTGGACCTCGGCGGTGGCAGAAATGATTTTTGGGGTTATGAATATATCAAAGGCCAATTGCATAATTTTGGCGGTCGAATTAATATGCATGGTGACTTGAGGCATGTGGCAGCAAATCCATTTGCCTCAACAGCTAAGAATAATAAGCTTTGCGCGGGTATGGGCTTGTTTATGGAAGGTATCGAGCAGAACCCGGTCTTTTATGATATGGTGTTTGACATGATCTGGCGCAGCGAACCAGTTGCCCCCGAAGAATGGTTAAATGATTATGCCCGACGCCGCTATGGTGCAAAGTCTGAAAATGCCACTAAGGCCTGGGAAATCCTACTTGAAGGCCCATATCGCCGTGGCACTAATGGAGTTGAAAGCAGTTCAATAATAGCGGCTCGCCCGGCATTGCATGTCAAAAAGTCAGGCCCTAATGCTGGCTTCAATATGCCTTATAACCCCCAAGAGTTGGTAAAAGCCTGGCAGCTACTCTTAAGCGATTATGATAAGCTAAAAAATTCTCAAGGTTATCAGTTTGATATTATGGATATCGGTCGGCAGGTATTATCCAATCTGGCCCAGGAATATAATAAGGATGCCACACGGGCATTTGAAAATAAGGACCGCAAAATTTTTAATGAAAAATCAAAACGATTTATTGAAATTCTAAAAGATGTGGATAGATTGTTAGCTACCCGTGATGAATATAATTTCCATCGCTGGGTTCGGTCTGCACGACATTGGGGCCAAACCAAAGAGCTTAAAGATTATTATGAATGGAATGCATCAATGTTGGTCAGTATCTGGGGGCCACAGGATAACCCGGTGATTATCGATTATTCATGGCGCGAATGGGCGGGATTAATTGAACTGTTCTACATACCGCGATGGGAAATGTTCATCGATCATCTGGATGGCTTACTAGTTGAAGGTAAAAGCTACCAAGACCCTAAAACCCAGACTCATGGCCGCGAAGCATTCCGCGCAAGTGATTTTTACCGTAAGATGGCTGCATGGGAAATCGCATGGACCAAAGCTCAGCATACAATAAAAGCAGGTGTTGCTGGCGATACCGGCACGATTGCTAAAGAATTGATGATTAAATATGAAGAAGATATTAATTATATGTATTCCCAGCAACGTAAAGATGAAATTAAAAACGCAGAACTTGCAAAGCTGAAAGACCAGTTGGGTACGGTTATGGCCAGTTGGAATCCCAATAAGGTCAGCACCACTTGGCGACAAATGACAATTGATGTTACTAAATATTTTGATCAGGCTGGCGAATATACGGTAACTTTTTTATACAGTAAAGGCCGTTGTAGACTGGATATTGAATCAGTTGAACTGCTGAAAAATGGTGAAGTGGTCGCAGTAGATAAACATAAAGGTGCTACTGGCAACGATCATGTTAATAATGATTATCAATTGCAATTGAAAGAAGTTGCTTTTGGTACCAAGTATGAAATTAGGGCTAAAGTACGAAGCGATGGCGGCAATGATTCCTTTGGCTATATTTGTTTGACAAAGAAGCCCTAAACCTTTAGGATTCTGTCTTACTATTTAATTCAAATTTAATTTAGAGATAATAATATGCCAGAACAACCTAAAAACACAATCGATCAGGAGAGAATCCAAAGGGCAGTCCGCGAAATCTTATTAGCCATCGGCGAAGATCCAGACCGCGAAGGCCTGGCCCAGACCCCTGAAAGGGTTGGCCGAATGTATACCGAGCTGTTTGCCGGGCTAGAATCCGACCCGCACAAGCATGTTTCCAAGGTTTTTACCGAAAATTATGATGAAATTGTACTACTAAAGGATATCCCATTCCACAGCATGTGCGAACATCATCTGCTACCCTTTATGGGAACAGCTCATGTTGGCTACCTGCCCCGCGGCAAAGTCATTGGTGTCAGCAAATTAGCCCGAATTGTAACTCATTTTGCCCAAAGGCCCCAGGTTCAGGAACGCTTAACAAATCAAATTGCTAATTTCCTGATGAATGAAATTGATGCCCGTGGCGTCGCCGTGGTTATGGAAGCTACTCATACCTGCATGACAATTCGTGGAGTCAAAAAACCCGGATCAACTATGGTCACCTCAGCTATGCTGGGCACTTGCCGCAGTGATGCCCGTACCAGGGCTGAAATAATGGCATTATTGAACCGTAAATAATGATATTATAAGACTATCTCAAAAAAGGAAGGCCCAACACCTGTCTTTTTGCGTTTAATCCATCACAGGCCCATAGCTATAGGTATTATGGTAAATCCAATTGGCAATATTTCACTTTCAAATCATCAATTTTGCTCTTGAATATTCCTCATAAGCGACTATAGTCTATAGCCTATGAATAAGTGCAGACCAGAATATAACTGGCAAATGCATAGACAAAGATATTATCGGGGCAGATTTAGTCTGACCCGCAAGAAAGATACCCTTTGGGTATAGAAACGAGGTTCTCCAGATGACAGCTCATTTCGCTGACCGTTTAGCTGATGCTATTAAAATCAAAGGTAATTGTGTTTGCGTGGGTATTGACCCGGTTTACAGTAAATTACCCAAAGCAATCATTGAACATAAAGACTTAAATGACGAAACCGACCTTCCGGTTGCAATGGATGCTATTTTTGAATTTTGTACCAGAGTTATGCGTGTTGTTGCGCCCCTTGTACCTGCCGTCAAAATCAACAGTGGTTTTTTCGAAAGATATTACTGGGAAGGCGTTGAAAACTATTATTCCCTTGTCCAGGAAGCCGAAGCTTTAGGCCTGGAAATTATTGGTGATGTCAAACGTGGCGATATTGGCTCCACTGCCGAAGCCTACGCCGCTGGCCATATCCGCAATTGCGAATTCCTTGATATGGAACATATCGTAGCTCCCGATGCTATTACAGTTAATGGTTTTGCCGGGGTTGATGGCATACGTCCTTTCGCGGATGCTGCCTTAGCTGATGGCAAGGGCATTTATGTCTGGGTACGGGCCAGCAATCCTTCCGCTGGTATAATTCAGGATTTCGCTGATGCTAATGGCAAAAAATACTATGAACACCTGGCCGAACAAGTCGCAACATTAGCTTGTGAAAAACAATATATTGGTGCTGTTACCGGTATGAGTAATATTGGTATGGTTATCGGTGGAACCACCGCCGAACAGACTCAGAATCTTCGTGATCAGTATCCCCATATTAACTTCCTGGTTCCTGGTTTTGGTGCTCAGGGCGCGGATGCTCAAAGCTGTGTCAAATTCTGCAAAGCCGATGGCACAGGTGCTTTGATTCCTGCTTCCCGTTCGATTCTTTATGCTTTCGATAATCCAGTTTATAAAGATCAATTTGGTGAAGAATGGGAAAAATGTATTGAGCAGGCAACTGTCGATATGATAGCCCAGGTCAATCAGGCATTGGCAGAAAGAGCATAAGTCAAAATTTATTAATATATCCAAGCCTTGCCCTCAAAAAGCAAGGCTTTTTTTTATGGCTTGATAAAACAAAATCTCTTTATTTCCGTGCTGGTCTTTGCTAAGCTATACAGTCATTGAAAATTTATTTCTTTTTATTGTGGGTTGATATGTCAGGATTAAAATTAGAAAACAGCAATGTGCTTATTATGGGCTTAGGTCGTTTTGGTGGTGGCATCGGTGCTGCCCGTTTCATGGTCGCCAATGGCGCCCGGGTAACCGTAACTGACCTGGCCAGCCAGAAAGCCTTGCAATCCAGCATCGAACAGCTTTCCCATCTTGATATAAACTGGCATCTCGGTGGCCATCTCGAAGCGGATTTCATCAATGCCGATATTGTCATAGTCAACCCGGCAGTGAAATATGATTCTCCTCTACTGGAACTGGCCTGGGAAAATGGCGCTATCCTTACTACCGAAATCGACCTTTTCTGCCAGCTTTGCCGCAACCCGATTATCGCAGTCACCGGTTCCAATGGCAAAAGCACCACAGCAGCGATGATTGCGGCGGTTCTCCAACAAGATCATAATGTATGGCTGGGCGGCAACATCGGCCATGGCTCACTGCTCAATGAAATGCCCGCTATTAAGTCCGATCATCTTATCGTCCTGGAACTCAGCAGTTTCCAGCTTTATTGGCTGGGCTTAAACAATTTCCGCCCCAATGTCGCAGTCGTTACCAATATCTCGCCAAATCATCTGGACTGGCATGGCAATATGGCCCACTATATCGAAGCCAAGCAGAACATTATGCGTTTTCAGGAATCTACCGATGCCGCGGTGCTTTGCAGTGAAGCCCCCCAGCTTCAACAGTGGAAGCATCTGGGCAATGGCCAGAAAATATTTTATTCCGCGACCGATATCGATATCGAACTTGGCATCCCGGGCTACCACAACCGACTTAATGCCGCAGCCGCCTGGACCGTTGGTAAACTCCTGCGGGTCCCGGAAAATCAAATTCGCAACGCCCTGCTGAATTATCGTTCACTGCCGCATCGACTGCAGCTCATCGAAGAATATGATGATATCCGATATTATAATGATTCAATTGCGACCACCCCGGAAAGCACCATCGCCGCTATCGATTCATTTGATGAACATAAAATTTTAATCATGGGTGGCTATGACAAACAGATTTCCATGGAACTCTTAGCCGACAAAGTCGCCGACTATGCCAAGGCCGTAGTCCTTATCGGCCAGACCGCCGACAAAATCGCCAAATTACTCCACGATAGAAAAGCGAAAATTCCCATAGTCAAAGCTGAAAATATGGATCAGGCCGTCATAATGGCAAACAAACTCGCCGAACCCGGCGATGTAGTTTTGCTCTCCCCTGCCTGCGCCAGCTATGGCATGTTCAATAACTTCACCGAACGCGGCAAAGCCTTTACCAAAGCCGTCCAAAATCTTACCAATGAATTATATAAAAAACGGTAGGTCGAACTTACTCTTTTTTTTCTGACTTCGTTAAAGCATTTTTGAGTTTATCGGCGAAATCTTGTGCTTCTCGATATCCCGTAAAATGACTTACAACGGTACCGTCGGCCCCTAGCACAAAATAATCAGGCACCCCGTCGACCTTATAATTCTGAACTTCCTCTTTATTAATATCATAGTCCAGCTGAACAGGGATGAAATTCTCGCTGAGTTTTAGGACTTCTTCATTATTATAGACCTTTTTTTTCATTTTATCACAATAGCCACACCAGCTGGCCGAAAATGATAACAGAACAGGTTTATCTTCCGCTTTTGCCTGCTCCAGCCCTGCCTTCAGGTCATTTTGCCATTGAACCCCAGGTGAACTGGAACTCTGATTGAATAAGATGACCACTAAAACGATACCAAACATCATAAATATCCACCCTTTTGGCAAACCACAGCCGCAGCCACAACCGCTGGTATTGGTACTACATTGCCCCTGAGGTGTTTGATCATCTTTTTTTTCAAATATATCATTGTTTTCCATCATATTATCTCCAAATTTTCATAAATTTCAGCTATATGTGCAAGTCGCGGTAGGATGGGCTACGCCCATGCGGATAAAAATCACATCGCCTTGGCGATACCGATTGTTGCATATCGCTTCATTGAGCTAAAATTAACTCAAATTTCCATATTTATAGTTAATTATAGCTCAGTAAAATATTGAATTGCACAAATTTATAATAAAAGGCACCAGTTACTTGCTGGTGCCTTTGTTGATATCGGTAATATTTGACTTTAACCTACTTTTGTATTGGCCACATTGGTTCAGGCGTCTTTTCCGGGTCAAATGCATCGAAATAGCCAATACCCAGAACATCATATAATTGGATATGACTTTTCAGACGCTGCTGATAATTATCCCAATCCTTATTTGCCTGATTAGTCCAGCACGATTCTGCCAGTGCCGACAATCTTGGATAAACCATATAATCAAACCTTTCAAGATTGTGCACCCGTTCAGTCCACAAGCATGCCTGAATCCCCATGATTTGTTCGGAGTCTTTTACTTTGTAACTTTCCGGCATATCTGGGAACTGATAAACACCTTCCAATGAACCAAAACCTGACCAGGTCCGACCCATCTTATGTGTTTTATGCTGGACAAAATCAAAATAACATGGAATCCGTGGGCACAACACAACTTTAAAATCTTTATCAAGGGCTTTGGCCAGTTGGGTTGGCATATTATGCCGCCACCACATCACCACAGTTTTTTCAGGGTCAAGACCAGCATCGACAACTTCGTCCCAACCTGCAGTTGTTTTGCCTAAGCTGTCAATAACTCCTGCCATCCTTCGATTGAAATAAGTTTCAACTTCATACAGAGTTTTAAGATTTTCCTTTTCCATTAATTCCTGTATTTCAGGAATATCTTTCCATTGTTTATTAGCAAAGTGCACTTCATCGCCGCCAAAGTGAATCCATGGGCCTGGGAATAATTCTGTAGTCTCTTTTAATATATCGCTCAGATAGCTGTAGGTTTCCTCTTTACCAATATTAAATGTAAATTCAGGATGCCTGTCTGTGCCGCCACCAGAAAATTCCGGATAAGCTTTATTAGCTGCGGTTGCATGGCCGGGCATATCAATTTCCGGAATGATTACAATATTGCGTTTACGGGCAAATTCAACGACTTGTTTAATTTGTTCCTGAGTATAAAACCCACCGGCATTTTCGCCGCTGGTCCAGTCGCCTTTACCGCCAACCTCTGTCAGCTTGGGATATTTCTTAATTTCGATACGCCAGCCATTCATGTCGGTTAAATGCCAGTGAAAACGATTCATTTTATACAATGCCATCATATCCAGTGTTTTTTCAACTTGTTCCTGACCAAAGAAATGTCGGGATTCATCCAGCATAAACCCGCGCCAGCCATAGCGGGGTTGATCCATGATCTCTACACATTTCAATGCGGCTCTTACATCAATACCATCTTTTTGCTCTATACTGATTGGCAGCATTTGCCGGATAGTCTGAACCCCATAGAAAACACCAGCCACACTATTAGCGTTAATTACAACCTGGTCCTTACTTATTTTCAGGGTATAACCTTCATCGCCCAGATATTGGTCATTTTGTTCATTGACCTTTAAAACGATGTCCGCTTCAGGGTTGAATTTACTGGAAATATTTTTATTTGAGACATTTACATATTCAGCCAGAAATTCAGCACAATCCACAAGTTCAGCATCATTATATGAAATTCCAGCTTTAGCAGAAATATTGAATTGACCATCACCCACAACCATTTTCTGGGGCTGCGGAATAATCGCTATTTCATTTGAGGTGATATATTCTGTCGGTATCGTCGCACAACCAGAAAATAAAACCAGTAAACATCCCAGCCAAATACTTGCTAAAGTATAAATACTTTTTCTTTTCATTTTTTATTCCTCTATAAGTTTGAAACCTAATCGACTCATATTTTTATAGCTCAAATGCCAGTAAAAAGCAATAGCAAAGCATTATTTACCTGATTCTGCGCAAAGTTTTTGACCTGTCAAATTCAACTAAAAGCAATCAGCCATATTCCGTCAACAAAACACTGAACCAGCCCCATTTTCCGACAACTATTTCTGTTCAATCAAAAAGGCATTCAAACCTTTTAGATCGTCCGTATTGATATAATCGATATTAAGTTGCAGTGCCTTGGCCCAGGAGCCTGTGGCGTTTGGCAAAGCCCAGAATCTTATTTTTCGCCCTTGCTGATGGCATTGTTCAATGACTTTCATGATCCTGTCTTCATCAAGCAAATCTGAGGGCGTATTGGCATTTTTATTGAGTTTAATATAATTATAAATTGCATCGCTGACTAATGGCATCAGACTCAGCGGGTATTTCCCCGGGTCATTAAGCTGGTCAGGGCGGCCATCTAAAAAACAGGGCCTGTCATTTTCATTTTGCATTATAGATATTGGTCTTGCCCCGCTTATGCAGATAATAACTTTCCCCGGCATAATTTTGCCATCTTCAAGCCTGGTCAGCATTTTCTGGTATTTGTCCAGCTGCCTTTTGAGACAATTGTAAATGTCTTTGCCGCCATGTTTGAAGTCGATTAAAAGCATGAATTCATCACAGCCTGGCTGGATAGCACCATTTTCTTCATAACGCTGCCAAAGTGGTTTAAGATATAAATTTTCTAATGTTCGTCCTGGTTGAATATCATCTTTGTCATGGGCGACCATTAAATCATTACCATCAAAAAACACATCCGCTTCAACGCTGCAAAAACCATAATCCAAAGCGTCAAGCAATGGTCTTCCCTGTTCATAGTCATTATGTGAATGAGCGTTCAACAGTGTAGTTTCAGGACAGCTATTATTGCAGCCAGCGGTGATAGTTAGAAAAACGATTAAAATCAATAATGATACCAGTTTCAAAATAATACCTTTTCTTATATAAGGGTAAGATTGTTTAATCCCGCAGCTACCGGAACAACAAACACATCTACCAGCGATCAAGGGTGGACCACCCCCACGCTGATAAAATTAAATGAGCAAAGCGAATACCGAACCAACCAGCGATCCAAATACCAACTTATCACCAGCATTGTTGATTTTTACATTCAGATTATTTTTTGATGAAAACATACACATCACGCCCTCTCATTCAATAGCTTTTGATAATACTCAGCAAAGACATACCTAACTTCTAAGTCTCCATCGTGCCAATCCTCATAGAATCCAGGCTTGACGAAATCAGGATTCCAATACGTCTCTCCTTCATCACCCATCACTACTTCCCAATCACTAGGTATTGCTTTATCAACAATCTCAAAAAGTGAAATTGGATACAATATTGGTTCACCATCGTCATCAACGATTCTCAAATCACTCTGAGAAATCCCAACAACAATGTATATTTTATCAAGTGTAAGATGGGATTTAGGTTTTACAATTTTCACTTCCATGATATTAATTTTCTAACATTTATTTATCAGTTCACGATAAAATTCATCAAATATACTTCTAGCCTCTAACACTCCATTAAACCAATCTACATAAAAATCACGACCACTAAGACATGGAGGGTCACAATACATTTTACCATCTTCTTCTATACTTACTATCCAATCATCGGGGATCTTGTCATCAATTATATCAAAAAGGAACGAAGGGTACAATACCGGATTTCCATTATCATTTACGATTCTAAGACAATCCTGATCTATACCAACAACTATATATGTTTCTTCAAGTGTAAGATGAAATTTTGGTTGTGTAATTTTCACTTTCATTACAAACTTTCTATTATCAAATAGCCAGGTAGCCCGCCGGGTGCCCGCAACTTGAAAATCTCAAAAAACATCCGGGGTGGCATTGACCCGCCGCAGGTGGGTCGATGGAGCAGTCGTCTCAGTCTTGAAATAACTACCTCAGCCACAAATCTTTATCTTTTTTCAGCGCTGGGGTGGCAGTGGTCTGCGCAGCAGCCCGATGGCGAATCCGTCACAAACTTAAAACTGCCTTAAACTAACTATCTCGGTCACGAATCCTTATCTATTGCCTACCTGGTTACGGCAATTCCGTCAATTTTTCTTTAATCAATTCTGACGCTTTTACTCTTACAGGCTTGCCATTCACATTTACTACAGCATCTTGGCCAAGTTTGGCTTTCTTCTCTAGCTCTTCCCGAACAGCTTTGCTTAATGAATCAGCTGCCTGGTCACAGGAGGATTTATTTTCCATTTTTATACCTCAATATCTCATTGTATTTATCTTTATCAACAATAGAAATTTCATCTTGTTTTTGTTGAAAAATCAAACACATACAAACACTCAAAAACAAACATCCACAAACAGCGTGGGCGTGGGCATGGCCCACCCCGGACTGCAAAAACCACAATCCAAAGCATCCAGCAATGGGCGTTTATGCTCATAATCATTATGCGAATGGGCATTCAAGCAGCGATCCTTCAGGACACCCCTTGTTGCACCCACCCATAACTAATACACAGACAATTAAATAAAAAAACAATATTCGTTTCATGATAATTTGTATTACACCTTTTTCTTACGTTTCTTTGTCGTCAGACAATAGCAGCCCGCAAGAATAACAATAAACCCCAACCATTCCCAGAACACAGCTTGGCCCAATAGCGACGATGTTTTTGGTTGGTACATTTGATTACCATAGGTCTGATTATCAACAAAAATCCCAGCCCCTGATACAATACTGATGACCGCCCAGGTAATAGCTGCAATTTTAAAAGGAAGTTTTGCCAAACTATTCCCTGACAATAAACATGTCGCACCAACAATCAGCATAGAAATCGCAATTGCACTGGCAAACCAGGGAATCGTTTGATTTGAGACATGTGACCAAAGCGAACACTGTTGTATCACCCACGCAGATAGAATTAATGAAACTGCTGTAAGTATGAGTCCAAGTAATTTCATTTTTTCTCCATTTATTGCTTTCAAAAAAGCCCCCAGGCTTTCACACTTGGGGGCTAATCATTTTTTTATAATGAACGAAGATATTCAACCACTGCACGAACCGCATAGCCGGTAGCGCCATGTGTACGGTATGGCTGTTCTTTATCGGTGTCAGCGACAGCGGCAATATCGATATGAGCCCATTTGGTATCGCCTACGAATTCACCTAAGAACGCCGCAGCAGAACATGTCCCACCCTGACGGCCACCAGTGTTTTTCAAATCGGCAATTCTGGACTTCATTTGTTCGAGATAACCTTCATCGCATGGAAGCTGCCACATAGGTTCACCGGCAACTTTAGCCCCCTGTTTAATCGCATCGACAAGTTCCTGATCATTACCCAGCAAAGCTGCATAATGTGTGCCAAGGGCCACAACAGCAGCACCGGTAAGCGTAGCCATGTCGATCATTGCCGCAGGTTTCATTTGTGCGCCATAAGTAAGTGCATCACAAAGAATCAGACGCCCTTCAGCATCAGTATTGAGCACTTCAACAGTTTTACCGGAATAGCTGGTAAATACATCGCCAGGCCGATAGCTATTGCCATCAGGCATATTTTCAGCCGACGGGATAAGAGCAACAATATTCTTTTTGATACCAAGCTGAGCCGCAGCGATTATAGCGCCAATAACCGAGCAACCACCGCATTTATCATGCTTCATGGTTTCCATACCAGCAGAAGGTTTCAAACTCAATCCACCGGAATCAAAAGTTACTGCCTTGCCAACCAGCACAATATCGGTACCGGCGGCTTTGCGACCTTTATGGGTAAGCATGATAAGCCGGGATTTATTAGCAGAACCCTGACCAACAGCCAGTATCCCATTCATCTTCATATCCTTAAGCTGTTTATCATTAAATACTTTACATTGGAGGCCATTGGCCCGAGCCAGCTTTCCAGCAGCAGCAGCCAGTGTGCCAGGATTAATTTCACCACCATGAGTATTACCCAGGATGCGGGCTTGTAGTTGCCCATCAGCTAATGCGGCTCCAACTTTAATGCCTTTACGTATGGCCTTAACATTGGCTTCTTTAGTATCAGCGATGATAACTTTCATTGTAGTGGTATCAACTTTGTCTTTGGTCAGAAAATCCTGATAGTCATAGCGGCCAATATTTACACCTTCAGTGATAGCCTGTCCGACATGTTCGGCATCGACATCGTCAGCAATAGCATGAATAGCCATAGTAACTTTGGCAGTATTCAGCTTACTTGCAACCCTTACAGCAGTGCCGGCAGCCAAACGAAGATTATTCAGTGTAAGTGCGTCCGGATCGCCCAGACCAACCAGCATCACCCGGGCAAAAGGAGCCTTGGCTGTATATAGCGTTGTCGTTTCATTCAGAGAAGCTTTAAAGTCACCCAGTTCGATCATAGTCGATATCTGACCGCCAGCTACTTTATCAATAGCTTTATAGCAATTCGGCAGGGTCTTGCTATCTTTAAAAAATGATATTACCAGTAAATCAGATTTGTTCTGCTCTGGAGCCACACATTGGGCCGAAACTGTGATTTTTTTTAATTTTGTTGCCATAAGGCCTCCTGTGATTTAATTACTTTATATTTATATTCATTTTGACAGAACAACTTCATGAAAATTAATACCTGCTTTAGATACTGCAAATGACATTAAATTAATGACATTTCGTAAAAACAAGGATCCATAATCTCAATATGTAAGGGGTGGCCCGATAGTGATTCTATCTCAACCATCAAACTCAAAACCACTATAACAAAAAAAAACAAAAACACAATAATCATTTCTTAAGGGTATCTAATAATAACATCACTCCCGGATTTGTTCCCAGTCTTGTGGTTTTGTTTTAGGTGTCGCACCGGAAATCGGTGTTTGACTTTCAATTTTGTCTTTTTTCATTGCCGCCATGGCCAATGCCTCAGGACAAACCTCTACCGCTCCTGTGATAAATTCGGGCACACTAAATGTCTCCAGTGTACGATCATACCAGCTCGGATCTTGCTGTGGCATAATAAAAGGCTTGGAAAATTTACCTTCTTCATCTACATAACTTAAAAAAGTACGTGTAAAATTTCCACCATTTCGCTTGCTGCTGAATGCCACCCAATGGCTGTTACTGCTCCAGCTATGCCATGATTCAGAATAATCACTGTTTATATCCAGATGCTTATACTGACCGCTTGAGATTTCCAAAAGATATAGGTCACTACTGGGTTGAAATATTGGAAAACATCCATAATCACACATGCAGAACAAAAGATATTTACCATCCGGTGAAATACGTGGTAACATGATGCTTTTGCCGGTTTCTTTGCTGCTGATGACAATCTCTGCCTGACCCCAACAATTATTTTCCAGATCATATCCTACCCGCATCAGGTCATATCTTACTTGGGCATATTCCTTTGGTGGAACAATGTTGCGATTTTCCCACAGAATCTCTCCACTGCAGAAATATAAATACTTTCCGTCTGGTGTCCAACAGGGATATGTCTCCATCCGATTTTTATCTGATAATGCAGGAACTGTCTCTGTCTGTCTTGTCTCTACATCATAATAGGCAATTGCCGAATCCAGATCAATTACATCACGTATCTCAATGCCGGCTGTGTGGAAAAACTGAAAAACCTTATTTAAAGAATAAGCCGCCAGCTTCCCACTGGGATGCCATGCGGTATACCCCCACTTATTACCGATTTTTTCGATATGCTTATCTTTTATATACAATGTCCCCACTCCATAATGTGTTGAACGATACCCTAAAGCAAATGTCTCAGGCTTATTATTAATAAAACTATGACAATTTATGCATCCGTTCTTAAAATCCATTCCACTCATAAGCAATCGCGTTTCGTGATTCTCCAGATTCTTTTGCTGAATACTGATGTCTTTCCACCAGGTATATATCGGCTTCATAAATCGATAGGCTATATAAGGATCAATCATTTCTTTAGCTACAGTATTACTGAATTTTTGATATTGTATCCATTTCTGATTATCATTTTTAACCAGTATCTCGTATTGTATTGTTGAACCGTTTGCTTGTTTTAGTAACTTGCTCCATTGTTTATGGGGAATTAAAATATCTTTGCTTTTGCTGACTATTTCAATCTTGTTTTCTTCTTTATCTTTTTGTGATATCCTTACTGTGTATTTTTCTCCGTCTTCCATAACTGAAAAATTCAATGGCGCAATGTTTGGCGGTATTGTTAAACCCGTATAGTCAGGCTTAACTTTTGCCGCTTCCTTGGATGTCTCATAAGTTTGAATCTCAGGTGATTGACTGCATGAATACATTAATAGTACAACACCACCCACTATTAGGAAAAACAATATCTTTAATACTTTATTTTTCATTTTTGCTCTCCAACCGTGGCAAACATGAAATAGTAATAATATGTATTGCCAAAATCTTTTAACAACATCTGTCCGGCTAGGTCTCTGTCTTTCTTACATTTCACAAAACTTTGAAGAAATGTATTTGCCTGATGTAAGTATTCCGGTTGAATTCCCCATCGCTTAATATCTTTCATACCGCGGCTTTGTAGATATATAGCTAATGCTTCTTGGTAATGTCGGGGGAGTTGCTTTACACCGAATCTTGTTAAATCTGGTAAACATCCAGCAAACTCATCCAGTTTCTTATCTAGCAATAAACTTGCCATCATATAGTCATACGCTTTGCGATTACATGGATTCTTTTTTAATAGCTCCGAATAATAATTACTTAATGAGTACTTGCCAAAAACATCATTTATTGGATATCGATTCTTTTGCGCTTGTTGCACTATGTCACTCTTGGTTAATACTTCTATTCCTTCTTCTTCGCAAATATGCCATTCTTTTAATCCGACATATTCCATTTCTGTTCCTAGTTTCCAGACATATTTATATTTGTTCAAAAAGTAACTGGCTGTTTCTTCTTCGCCCTTAGCCAAATGAATTAAAGCCAGTTGTGACAATATTAAAGGATGTTCGCCGACATTTACCAGTAATTCGTATGCTAATTTCTCGGCCACCCCAATATTGCCCAATTCTATTAATAATTCTATTCGACGAAAATATATCTCATTTTTAACTTCTTGAAATATTCCTTCTTCTTCTATCAAAACCAAAGATTGTTTGTCCTGGGGATAATTAAACATCTCTTCTGGAAGACGATTTGTTTCATATAGAGCCTTATTTATATCATAATAACGCAAAATATTATATAAAACAGGAGGCCGCTCTTTAGCTGTCAGTAAAATCCCTTCCCAGTCTCTATTCCAGCTCATATACCCGCTTTCCAGCAATGCTTTTTGGGAGATGTATTGTTGATTATGAATTATCCAGCTTAGCCCAGCTAATACAATGAACTCACAAAAATATAAAACTATCTTGCCTGAAACATATTTGCTCTTTTTTTTATCTTCACCCGTCTTTCTTATAGATACACTGCCCAAACCAATCAGCACAAGAAAATAAATATACAAACTGTATATCAAATAAAGTAAAGCCCTATCTGTTTTTGTTGATAGATAATTAATATCGAGAAAATTTGCTGACCATCCATAGAAATTGTATCCTGCCCCATATATTATCATGCCGATTATACAATAACAAAAACCCACTATACGATTTTTACTGTGCAGCATCTCAAATATCCCTGCTAATATCGCGAAATATATACAATATTCTTTTGCGATAATCATCATAAGAACAAATATACCGCCAAATATACAGATGCGTTTGTATTGTTTTGCAAATAAACATTTTGTATATATCGCCAAAAATACTAAAGAAATTGCTAGACCTAATAGCTCTGTCATTAAATTTGAATATCGGTTATATAGAAAAATTATACTTAATGATGGCAGATATGCTAATATCCATATGCCCTTGAAAATCGATTTGCCTAGAACAGTTTTTCCCACCCACCAGCAGGCCAATCCGATTAATGTAATAAATAATGTCCCTAGCCAGGGTAGCGACATACACAGGGAAAATAATGCCGATAGATATACCAGTAAGCCGCCACAGTTACATATCGTCTCCCAAAAAAATTCTTTACTGACCATGAATCTTGGCCAGGAATTCATTCTACCAAGGCTGTGATACAATAACTCTGGGCGTATAATCAGTAGAAAATAGAAAAAAAATACACCCCAGAAAATAGATTTCCTTGCCACTGACAGGCCTACAATATAACTTTTTCCTATTTTTTGCATTCAATCTTCCTTGATAAAATGTCAAGTGCCCACAATCTATCCATAATTTCAATATATTAAAGGTGGCTCGACGACGATTTTGTATCAATCATCAAAACCTTAAACAACTATAACAAAAAATACATAAAACACAATAATCATTTCAAACCATAATACAAACAATATATCTCCGTACTCGCACAATTTACTAATCTATATTTACGTCTTTCTGCGGGTAAAAATTTTGTACTTATCTTTACACGCTGTCAAAATCAGTATCCATCCGCTATTGACAAAATTCATATTACCGATTAGCCAAATTTCCACTGGCAATATCAAACCTATTCGCTATAATGTCACCTTGTGAAATAAATAACGATTACTCTTGTCCCAGGAGGCATATATGACCGCAGAATTAATCAAAGGCAAAGACATCGCTGCTCTAATCCGTCAGGAAATCAAAACCGAAGTCGATAAACTTAAAACTAAAAACATCATTCCCGGACTGGTTACTATTCTGGTTGGAGCAGACCCCGCTTCTGAAAGCTATGTACGGGCCAAACAAAAAGCTGCCCACGAACTGGGCTTCCATTCCATTCAGGAAAATATCGACGCTTCAATCAGCGAAGCTGACCTGTTGGCTCTGGTAGAAAAATACAATAATGATCCAACTATCGATGGCATATTAGTCCAGTTGCCCCTGCCAAAACATATCGACGAATCAAAAGTACTCATCGCAATCAATCCCGACAAAGATGTCGATGGCTTCCATCCGGTCAATGTGGGCCGTATGGTTACTGGACAACCGGCATTTTTGCCTTGCACCCCTTATGCTGTCCAGCAAATGCTGATTCGCAGTGGCGTACAAACCGAAGGTGCCCATGTAGTTGTTGTTGGCCGCAGTAATATTGTTGGCAAACCTGTCGCTAATATCCTAATCCAGAAAGCCGCCGGCGCAAATGCAACAGTAACCGTATGCCATACAAGAACTAAAGATATGGCTAAACATACCCGTGATGCCGACATTCTCATCGTCGCAGCTGGGGTGATAAATGCCGTTACCGCTGATATGGTCAAACCCGGCGCTGTCGTTATCGATGTCGGTGTTAATCAAATTGGTATGACCGAATCCGGCAAAAGAAAACTGGTAGGCGATGTCGATTTTGGCCCCGTTAGCGAAATAGCTTCCAAAATCACCCCCGTTCCTGGTGGCGTAGGCCCAATGACAATTACTATGCTTATGCAAAACACCTTAGAGGCCGCTCAGAAGAGAAAATAGTAAAAAAACAGGACATTTCCGGGAAAAAACTGTACTTTAAAGTAAAAAGAGGCTCCAAAACTAACTTTTGGAACCTCTTTTTTTTAACTTTTTAACGCAATTCTTACCATATTCCCCAATTCAAAATATTGGGATGATACCATTCCAGACTACTGCCAATAAGATTATACCAGCAGGCCCAAAAAGATATAATTGATGCTGTAACAAAGAGATAACGCTCCCATGGGCGGATAAAAAATGCAACTACAAGAGCCGCTAAAACTTTTCCAAAAAATCCCATTAAAGGCCCAATATAAGGCCCGAAATTCTGGCCTGCCCAGCGAATGACTGGATGAATTTCAAATTCAGTCCCATTAGGCTGTACCATAAAGCACATGGTGCTTACCGCATCGCATAGGATAGCTACTGTGAAAATTATCAAATACCACCTGTTACGATCCCAAAAGCCGATACTATTAGTTTTTGCCCGATCAAAGATCGCAATCGAAGGCCGCCTAAGCAGACCTTCCGGCATATCCATTACCTGATTATTAGTTACATTTTCCTGCATAATAAACCTTCAGGACGAGTAATAATGCTTCTTTTGATACAATTACACTCTTATAATAACGTCACTGCTACAATAATGATTGCACAAAAAAGCCGGATATTTTAATACTGACCTGCTGAAATCCTGTTTGCCTCCGTACCTGACATAACAAGGCTTTAAGATATGGCCCTGTCCAGAAATCAACCTTATGAATGCATTATACAATATCCATTTTAAAAAATCAAGTTTACTGTAATTTCTACTGCTAAAAATAAATTTATCTCTACTTCTGGCATACCAAAACTGACAGTACTCACAAATTTGGATTTTATTGATATTAAGACTGGGACCCCTCCGGCCCCGGTCATTAATATCTGGCTATCAAAAGCCACGAATTTGATAGCTATACATATCTATTTATAGAATTTCCTGTCAGCTCAAATTTAGCATTATAAGCCTCAAAAAATTCTTCCCTTTTTAGTTATTTATTCAGAAAGTGATAGTAGAATATCAGAATTGGCTGCTTCCAGTTCTACCATATCCATAATCTCTGCAATCTTATCTGGGTTCAGATTCAATTCTTCACGAATATGCTGATCATAGAAAGCATTGCAATTACCCGAGTCGCCAAGACCTTGCATGTGGCAGATATAATCAGCCATATGAACCAGTTTAAGTAATGCATGAGAATCTTTATCTGGGCAATCTAATGGATTATGGTGATAACGGACAACCGATTGAATTTCTTTGCCTAAATGCCATTTTGCAGCCAACCAGGCCCCGGCTTCATCATGTCCCATTCCGATAAAACGTGCTTCTTCCTTAATAACGGGAAGATCCTGCTGGCGGGCACTTTCAATAGCTTTATGAAATTCTGGGTTGGCATAACGTTCAAACAAGATTTTTCCCATATCATGGACTATTCCACTTAGATGGGCGACATCGCGGCTGACTCTTTGGGTAAGAGAATTGGCGCAATAATCATATAGGATCGAAGTAACGATTCCGACACATATAGAATGTTTCCAGAAATGTCTTCGATTAAAGGCTGGATTATTAATTGGTGAAAAAGCCTGAAATACACTGGTACTCAAAGCTATATTTGTAACAGTGAGGAAACCAAGCCGGGCGATTGCCGGGGTCAGCTGGGTGATTTCTTCGCCATGAGCTGGAGCATAAAAGACTGAATTGACCATACGCAAAACCTTGGTGGCAATTGCCGGATCATTTTCAATGATTTTAGCGACATCTTTAGCGCCACTTCTTGGGTCATTGACCGTTTCCTGAAGCCTGACAGCCACTTCCGGCAAAGTTGGCAGATCTTCTGCGTTCTCGAAAATATGTAACAGCTCATGGGGGTCACGTTCTACTGCAAGATTATCATTAATTGTATGACTCATAAGTATCTGCCTTTCAAGATAATTCATTTGCCGACCTATGGTACAATCAGTACACAATCATGCCACTCATAGCCGACTTCACCATAGTTCATATCGACCAATCTTGTCCCGATTTCAATCAAAGTTTAACCCAAAGTTCTTTATCAGCATAAAAAACAGCTATAATAACACTTTAATCTGAATTTTTCTTGATATGAAAAACAATTATCGGCCTCTGATTGATTTCTGAGTTTTATAGATGTGACATTTTCAGCCGATTAAAAGAATTGTATGAAAATCATGCTGGATACTGAAAGTACATAGGTTTATCATTTTGAATCTAATAAACTGGAATACAATTTTATGACTTGAGACAAATTCACCAGCAAGCTGACTTCCAAAATCATTTATAGACCACCTGCACCCGACGTCTAACCCCAAGCCAATGCAATTATCAGCCCAAAGGGCTAGCATATCACAGCCCAGGGCATCGCCTTGGGTCACCCCCCCACTCATTTCATAGCACCCTGAAAGGGTAACACAAAAAAACCGTGCCTATTTCATAACATTTCCCCTAATACAGCATTATGCCGCCAGCCTCCATGACCTCCAACAAAACTCAATATATTACCATCAATAAATTTTATATCTCGCTTCATTTTCTTGTTTAGATTAATTTTCGCTGACGACAGCCAGGTAGGACGGGCAAATTCATTTTGCTGACTCTGGCACAATCGTAAACATGAAGCAAACGGCACCAGCGAAATGGTAGGATGGGTAAAACTTGTTTTGCCCATGCTGTTTAAAATTCTCATGAGCGCAGCGAATACTTTGCCTATTTGAAATCTGCAAAATAAATTCAATTTTTGCCGGGTGCACGCAACCTGAAAATGATAATAAATAAACGCCGGGTGCCCGCAACCGGGATAAAAACACGTACAGGGTGACATTGGTCTGCGCAGCAGCCCGATGGCCAATCCGTCACAACCATAAAAACCACATTCTCCAATCGTCAATCGCCATCCCATCGACGACACCGTTGGTTTATCCCAGCTATTGCTGGAAATCGATGATTCCACCGGCAATATTGTCAAATCTTATGTTTATGCCAATGATTTGGTAATAGCCCAATATGATGGTCCGCAGGCCGCAGCAGCCAAATATTACTATATTCACGACCGAATCGGCAGCGTCCGTCAGGTTATCGATGTCAATGGCTCGATAAAACACTTGTACAACTATGGACCTTTTGGTAAAACATTGGAAGCTTACGCCAGCGGGCTCGCTCCGGGAAACCCGTTCCGCTTCACTGGCCAGTTCTTTGACAATGAAATATCCCAATACTACCTCCGTGCAAGACAATACGACCCCGAAATCGCAAGATTCACCGGCAGAGACTCGGTCTTAGGTGGCTATGGCGAACCCCTGACCCTCCATAGCTATCTCTATTGCTTGAATGATCCGATTGATCGAACTGATTTGACCGGTGAATTCAGTATGGCTGACACGATGTCTTCCATGGCTAATGGGGCAAGTAGAGTAGCAAATGCATATGATATTGGCGATAGAGTGCTTGGGATGGCTAGGCAGCTTGTCCAAGGCGTTTCAATGCATAATATCTTATTGGGAGTTGCAATAGATATTGCTGCCGATAAAGTTGGCGGTAAAATGCTCGACTCCTTTGTTGATGCAGCAAAAGGTTTAGGTAAATTTAGGAGAAAACTAGCTCGCAAAGCAGGCAAGGGCCATCATGCGGCGCCTATGTGGGCAGGCGGCAATCCCATACAGGATTTGGTGGGCAAAGCAGATGGGTTATCTGATAAGCTTCATACAAAACTAGAAAGTAAAATTAGACGTGAAATGAAAGACCTTGGTATACAAATTGGTGGCCGTGGAGGTGCTGCCCAGGATATTGCTAGAAAGATGGCAGAAAACCCCAATTTGCAACAAGATACATTAAATAAACTGGTTGATATTTATAGGGATTTTGATCAGGAGCATGGCACCAAGCTGGTAGGAGCTTTTTGGGATAACTGGCTAAATAAGATTCATAGTGCTTTTTGATTAATATGATTTTTCAATTGACTAATAATGTGAGCAACAATGAAAATTATAAATAATACAGGATATGGAATATATTGATGATTGATAGATTAAAAAATTACTTGGTTGTTCAAGACCATACTGTGATATTAGATGAGACAGAAATGGAGTTTCATTTCTATCTTCAAAATGGTTACAGAATTATGTATATGGCTGCTTATGATAAAACAGGTTGCCAAGGCATAAAAATTGCAGACATTGAGGTGCCTTTATTCGAAAGCTTAGATAAACTTGATGGCGGCCGGATACATATTGACTTTGCCAACAGAAGATTTGCTGATGATACTTTAGGCACAGATATTGAAGGCTATAATGAAATGTCAGAAACGAATCATGTTTCTGTTGAGATCAATGGTGAAGGACAGTGGTACGAATATTATGAAATATTAATGGATTTCAAAAAATGCCAAGGTTCAATATTTAACATTGAGTATCAATTAAAAATATATGAAATTAGCAAAGAACCTGAGGAACTATCGCCAGAGGATATATTATTGTGTAAAGGTAATTTTTTTGGCGTTATCGATGAAATTGATCCTTTCGAGTAATCGTTGAGGCAGACTGTACTTTTCAAACCTGCTAGTGAGCCATGCCCACGCGGATGTGGGCCGGGCGCAGGCTAGACCGACGGGTGGCAGCGCCGGGTGCCCGCAACCGGGATAAAAACACGTACGGGGTGGCATTGAAGAATTGAAGCGTTATAACTACAAATCTCTTGAAGAAGTGATGATTCAAGGGGCAGGTGTTGCTCCAAATAGGATTAGATAAGGATATATATGATTTTAGTAACAATAATAAAAGATTACATAAAAACTGTTGCATTTTATGTTGGTGCCATTAAAGATAAATATTCTGTCGATAATATAATGCTTGCATATCATCAAAAGCAGATGCCGAAAAATGGCATTTTGCCCGATGGAAGCAGCTTCTCCTTGCATGGCATTGGGTGCTGTATAGAATTAGATGATGAACATTATTTTGACTTTGACTTTGGTCCAGCTCCAGAGTGTAGATTCGATGCGTTTAACTTGTGGTTTATTCAGAAGTATGTTGAGAATGGGAAGCTTGAAATTCCTGATAAATGGAAAGTTTGTGATGTCGAACAAGAATTCTCTCAATTAATTGACAAAGGTATTATAGAGTGTAATGATCGTCAATATGGTGGAGGGCTATATTATTTTACTTGCGTGCTGCAACCTAAAAATTCAAACACACCTATGGGGTAGCCAGGTAGGACGGGCAAATTCATTTTGCTGACTCTGGCACAATCGCAAACATGAAGCAAACGGCACCAGCGAAATGGTAGGATGGGTAAAACTTGTTTTGCCCATGCTGTTTAAAATTCTCATGAGCGCAGCGAATACTTTGCCTATTTGAAATCTGCAAAATAAATTCAATTTTTGCCGGGTGCACGCAACCTGAAAATGATAATAAATAAACGGGGTGGCAGCCAGGTTGGGTAAATCATTTACCTATTTCGCTATCATGTTTTGTCCCAATCGTAAATACGAAACAGCCGGATCTACAAATACATCTACCAGCGACAAGGGTGGCCATGCCCACGCTGATAAAATCACATGAGCAAAGCGAATACCCATTGTTGCGTATTGCTTAACTTGGCTAAAATGTCACAAAATTTATAAAATTTTCAATTGCGACACCGCCTCCATCGCGCCGACGCCAAACAACAAAATTAATACCATCCGCTACCTCTCCAAAGAAACATCGCCCACAATATCTCCACAGCCGATAGCTATGCTGGTATAAGCTCTGGTATTTATAACAATTTAGCAAAATTGGGATAAGCTTTTAATATCGAATCCGATGATCTACGTCCATAACCCTTGTGCCATTTCTGTTGCCACAGTTCGGCCAGACCAAATTTTTCCACATGACCATCGATATGAGCGATATTAATTTTCTTATCGTGGCGGTCGATGCATATTCTTTGCATTCCAACGTTAAAATTAGAATAGCCATCTGGGTCATCAATTGAAACTGGTGGTGCATCGGTTGATAATACCCAGGTATCTACCCACATCCCATCAGAAAAAATTGGCACTTCTCCGGGAATGACTGTAAATTTCTTACTGAAATAATTCTCTTTAATTGTACTGCCATAATAGCCTCGCTGTTCGACCCATCCATTGATAGTGTAAGATCCTGCCGATTTGCTTAACGATCCCAAACCCGCGCTGAAGCTTACATACCATGGCCTGTCGAATGATCCCCAATATTTGGATTCTATAGGTTCCTTTTTGACTTCAGGGCAATTGATGATTTTCATGATACCGTCACGGTGCTTTGCGGGATCTTCTTTATAGCCCTTAACTCCCATATGTTCAGCCAGCTCATCATACCAGTAATATGAAATCGCCCCGTTGGGATTATTACCGCCAACAGTCAGAACTGTATCATTATTGGCATCTGCATAATAGATCATGCCAAAGGCTATTTGGCGCAGGCGACTCTGGCATACCGTGGTTCTGGCTGCTTTACGTGCTTTGGCCAATGCTGGCATAAGAATCGACACCAGCAAAGCGATGATAGATATTACGACCAGAAGCTCAATTAAGGTAAAACCGGATTTTGTTGCTAATTTTTTATTAACCATCATTTGTTTCCTTATTTATCTCACATAAAATATGCAGTTCGAGAAAAAACATCTGTAATAGAAACCAATTATTATTATTATCTAGTTGACTAACGGCATGTTTAGCCCTGTATAAGATTATATTCCTATAAAATGGCTAATGTATAGAAAAAAATATGAATAAACTGCCTCACGAACAATGGGCCATCCATAAGTTGCTGTTAGCTAATTATTTATGATCAGCATGGTATTTAAAATCATCTACCAGCATCTCGTTATGCATCCAGGGTGACAAGAATCCACGCAAAAGCGATCCCTTGGTAAATAGCAATGCATACCCTGTCTTTGACCGGGCATGAGCAATATCGCACATTTTCTCGCTTACAGACTTGATCACTTTCAGTATAAAATCTGCCAAGAAAAAAGCAGCCCGAAAGCTGCTTTGGCGGAAAAAATTATTGTAGTGTGTGTTTGTTTTATGGAAGTTTGAATAATGTTTCGGGATAAACTTTGTTAAGTTCCAATATCTCAATTTCAGATACTTTGATTTCTTTCCCATTACGAGTTTCATATTGGGTAGCTTTATAAATTGTTGGCTCGAACTGGTCTATGATGTATTCGACTTTGCTACTGTCGCGGTTGGCCACTATTTCATAACAGAGACGTTCTTTGAAAGTGATTTCTTTCGAGCTGACAATCTGGCTCTGGTCAATAAACTTCTCAGCAGAACTTTCAATCCAGCCTGGGAACATGCTTGGCATTCCCATCAAGCCAAGAATAAACTGACTGGGGTTAACAGCATCATAGCCTGCATTCTTAACATTATATTTATCTTTTTTCTTGGTTTCTGGATTATAAGTATAATACTTCCCATCGCTGGCGGCATTAATCATGCCATTGGTAAATTCCATCCGATGATCATTGGGCTGCTGCCACCAGAACAACATACTGGACTCATTACGACCGCTGAAAGTTGTCATCTTACAATGCAGACTTTCTGGTCGGCTAATCAATTCGGTAATTTCTGCCCAGGCCAGGTTTTCTGCTGACTGTATAGTCGCAACCTCATTTGTTGAACTGTAATTGTTCAAATTGAAGTCGTCAGTAGAAAGCATTGACAACCCGGCAGCCACGAGCAATACCGCCGCGGCGGCACTAATGAATTTTGCCGCGATCCGAAGCGGACTGCGAATAAATTCCAGTCGTCCGGTATAAACATCATCAGGTAACTTCGCTAAAAGCTCGTCGCGAAGCTGATCATGATTGTTGTTCAGCTGGTTGTAATAATTTTTAAGTTTATCATCGAATTTCATAGTCGTCTCGTTTTTTATCGAGTTTTACTGTTATTCTTCGGTTAACAATTTATGTAAATTCTCACGGGCTTTTTCTAATAATCGATAGAAGCTGCTACGTGAGATACCCAGAATCTCCTGGGCTTTTTTCGGATCATTACCTTGCAGATAATAAACATGCAAAGCCATCCGTTCATCTTCGTCCAGCTGCATCATTGCATCATGTACTTCATCGGAAATATCATGCTGCGATACAGTTTCATATTCAGTTGTTTCTTCGGGTGTGTCAAAACCCATAAGAACATGTTTGTCGCGGAATTTACTGCGGCGAAATTCACGGCAGACATTCCGGGCCATCGAAACCAGCCAGGGACTAAAGCGATCATGGTCCTGCAATACTTCAAGCTTATTATAAGCTCGCAAAAACACTTCCTGGCCCAGATCCTGAGCCTGAGTGACGTCTCCGGTAGTATCATAGCAAATTGCTCGAACTAATCGGGCATATTTGTCATATAGCTGGCCAAAGGCATTTTGATCGCCCTGAAGCACCTTTTTTACTAAATCAGCATCGGAAATGCTCAAAACGTCACCTCCGACAAAACAAAATCGGTACTTTCCAATGGCACATTTGCACTTTTTATGGGCCTGACTGTACATTCAGAGCCCGAAACGCAAGGCACAGTCGTGTCCTGCATGTTCACTATACTAGTGGCCTTTGTGAGTGGGGCAGTCCCTAAAAAAAAGTAAATTTTGTTCATTTTCATACCCAAAAGTGTAAAAAGTGCTTTAAAGTGTCGATTTCGGTACCCTTTGTTATCCCTAACAAACTCCAAAGAGGTGGGCCCATAGCGTTATTTTATGTCAAGCGTGCCAATATTTTAATATAATAATCGGATTGAAAAAAGGCTGTTATTGCAAAATCAGGCCAACTCAATTATAATATTTATCTGTCATTGGCCTTTGAATAATAACCTTCATTTATTGTCATAATACAATTATTACATGTAAATGTTTTAATAATAACAACTTATATAAGAAAAAACAATTTGGAAAACGATTTAACAAGACAAAAAACTGAGACTGCATTGATGGTTCATATTCAGTTGCCCGATAATACCCTTCCCCCCAAAGAATCAATAGCCGAGCTGGAGTCGCTAATAAAGGCCGCAAATGTTGAACCTTTGGCATATATTAAGCAAAAAAGGCAAAAAATCGACCCTGCTTTGTATATTGGTAAGGGAAAAGTGGAAGAAATAGCGGATATTGCCCTGCGTTTGGAAGCCGATGCGGTGATTTTCGACAACGATTTATCGCCAGCCCAGATTCGTGAGTTGGAAAAAATCATCGAAAGAAAGGTTCTGGACCGTAGCGAATTAATTTTGGATATTTTCGCCGCCCGGGCAAATTCTGCCGAAGCACGGATGCAGGTTGAGTTGGCTCAATTAGAATATACTTATCCACGGCTGACTCGGATGTGGAGCCATCTGGACACTGTTACCGGTAGTGCCGCATCTGGAGGGGTGGGTACTCGTGGTACTGGAGAATCGCAGCTGGAAATTGACCGGCGGCTAGTAAGCAAACGGGTAACTCAGCTTACCCGGCAGATAAAAGAAATAGATCAGCGTAAAACCCGGCAGGTCAAAAGCCGCAGCAATCATTTTACGGTTTCGCTGGTGGGCTATACCAATGCCGGCAAGAGCACGCTGATGAATACCGTAGCTGGGACTGCTACTTATGCTGCCGACCAGTTATTTGCCACCCTTGACACAAAGACGAGCCGCTGGGATTTGTCTAAAGATAATTATGTTTTATTGAGTGATACAGTTGGCTTTGTTCGAGATTTGCCACATCATCTGGTTGCTTCGTTTCGGGCGACACTGGAAGAAGCGATTCATGCTGATTTGCTTTTGCATGTGGTGGATGCTTCCCATAGCCATATGACTCAGCAGGTTGACGCTGTCAATAATGTTTTGGAAGAGCTGGGTTGTGCCGACAAAGATATTCTTCTGGTGGTTAATAAAGTTGATTGCGAAGAAGCGGAAAACAGAGCGGCAGGATTTAAGGCTTTGAACCCGGATGCAATTTTGATTTCGGCTAAGACGGGTTTTGGTATTGATGAGCTGGTTGATATTGTGCTGAATCGTGTAACTGGCAGGCAACGGCGGTTAATGATTCGCTATGGCTATGATAATGGCAAGGTGTCAGCGTTTATCCGGGCTCATGGGACAATTGTCAATGAAGAATATAAAGATGATTATGTGGAGATGGAAGCTTTTCTGGGGGCCAAGCAGATACATGGTCTGGAAAGTTTGAAGCCATTGTCGGTGGAGAAAATTTGATTTTATACCCAAAGGGTATGGTTTTGTGACGATTTTGAATGTTGGTATTTTGGGGTGATGGGATGGTGTTTGCTGGCGATGGTTGTTTGAGGCATTCGCTTTGCTCATGGCTTTAATATCAGCGTGGGCATGGCCCACCCTACCGGAAAAGTCGTATGTCTTATTCAATGTTCCGGTTGCCTCATGTTGACGGCTGTAACAAAATTGTAAAATTAATGTGCCCAACCTGGCTTACAAATATATTCAATTTGCATTTCGTATCATACCCAACAAAAAGGCAATAATAACAAAAAACAACAAATATAGTATTTTTTGTCCCAAGGGTATTTGGGCTTTATGTAATTTAAGTTTAAATATACCAATAATCATAAAAATAATAATAGCTACGAACCAAGTTGCCATAATCCTACCTCGTTTACTGTCTTGCTGGTAATGATTTGAAATCAAAAACTGCTGCCCTGCTAGGCGGCCATAATATTTTTGTCACTTTTCCTAATATTTTATTTTTTGATAAAGGACCAAAAAACCTGCTATCAACGCTCTCGGAAATATTATCGCCCATAAGAAAAAAATTGTCAAAAGGAACAATATATGGCTTATCAACAGCGTTTACATTATAATTTGCACCTAAAAATTTCGTGCACGAACTATTGTTTTTACCACAATAAGCATACTGGTTCATGCCATCGACATAACCCAGCGGGTCATTTTGCATGAATCTACCCAGCATAGGACAATAATTGCGGAAGCGATAATAATAGGTTGAAGTTTCGGCGTCCCATCTTCTGCCGGTGAACATATAGGGGTTATCGACAGAGCTGGTGGCTATCTCGGTTCCGCTGGCATTCTTGATCGTTGGCGTGCCAAACGGCGTATATTTGTATGTCTCGACGATAGCACCGCTATCATCTATAAGAGCGATTACATTTCCTAAACTGTCCTGTAAATAGTAATACCATGTTTCTGTATAGCCGTCAACATAAATTGTGGCATCAAATGCAATTTGAAGTTTGTGGCTACGTCGCCATCGGTTAACAAGTTAACCGCTGCCACCCGCCGCAGGGCGCTGCCACCCCGTTTATTTACTATCATTTTCAGGTTGCGGGCACCCGGCAAAAATTGAATTTATTTTGCAGATTTCAAATTGGCAAAGTATTCGCTGCGCTCATGAGAATTTTAAACAGCATGGGCAAAACAAGTTTTACCCATCCTGATATGGAACGACTTTTGTCAATCTTAAAATTATTATTATTTTGATTTATCTCATATAATTTCAAAGAAAGTTA
>JAEIOG010000179.1 GCA_016342495.1 Phycisphaerae bacterium | reverse complement strand
GAGAAAAATGAGCCGTCTCACTCAAACAGCCATCGGACCCAAAACGGTTGGGTTTGAAAACATTGTGCAACAGGCTCGACTACTCATAATAATGCTTATTATCGCTGCCGTTACTAATCCAAGTAAACCAACCGGAAGATACTGATGCATAGAAATTAGGAAAATATCATCATTTGAAGCGGATATTGTACTTTTCCCAAAAACCCCGATACTTGCACACACCAAAAACCATGCAAGACTAAAAATTCCGGATAAAACAAACCCTTTTTTTGCATCATTGCTATTTCGAGCCATCAATGCACGATTAGCATAAGGAGGAATAAGTGTTTCGCCAAGGAAAAAACTTAAACATAGGCCGGCTAAAGCCGGTAGGGTAAAATGCCCAGACAAAGCCATCGATTTTACAGGAATATTACTCAAAGTGCCTAGCATTCCATTTTTATAGATCATTAATATGAGAATAAGGGGAATCGCGATAGCTAAAACAATAAATTGAATAACATCTGTTAATATGACTATTTTAATTCCACCAAACATAGAATATACAATAACAAAAACCATGCTAATTATAACTGCCCAAATAAATGAAATACCAGTTATTGAACTAATAATATCTCCAGAAGCTTTAGCAATAACACCTACAAAGCCAGCACATAAAGCAACAGAAAAAATTCCTGAAATCAATTTAACTAATTTACCATATCTAATTCCCATTATATCCGAAAGTGTGTACGCATTACGAAATTGCCTCAATTTCGGTGCTACGAAACAACCTATCAAAATAGTTTGAAGAGAAAAAAAGAAAAAGATTAAGAGCCAAACATACCCTTTGTCTGCGGCCTTATTAGCGAGCCCCATTGAATAACCTGGGCCAATACAAGTAGCTGATAAAGTAGCAAAAAGAATTGATCCAGGAATTTGCTTTGAACCTACTGCAAACTCATGCATAGTCTTAGCTTTTCGGACGATAGGCACAATTACCATCATCAATAAAAAATATATCGCTATAACAACCCAATCAAATATATGCATAATAAACACCTTTCATGTCATATGTGCTACCCCAGGTTTTAATATATGCTTTCATGCCGTTACATTTCACCATTAACGTCCCTATCAATTCTAACTAAAACATCCAAAACATAATCAATTTCACGCTTTGTATTATCTCTAGATAATGAAAAACGAACTGAATTATTCGCCGAATCATTAGAATACCCCATTGAAGTCAATACATGCGATGGTTCCATACTACTTGATTGGCATGCGGATCCAGACGAAATGCATATATGTTCACTAGACAAACGTTTAAGCAGATAATCACTATCAATATTATTGAAATTCACATTTGAAATGGAAGAAATTCGATTTTTTTTACACCCATTAACGGCCGTTCCTTTTATCTGTGATAAAATACTCTGCTCCAAATACTCTCGGAGATTTTTTATTTTCTCATTCTGCGCCCAAAAGTCAGCTTGGAGCATTTCAACTGCTTTGACAAATCCTATAATCGCAGGAATATTTTCTGTTCCAGACCTAAGCCCCCTTTCCTGATTTCCACCAAATGACATTGACGATATTGCGGTTCCTTCCCTTATATACAATGCCCCAGCACCTTTTGGTCCATGAATTTTATGTGAAGAGACAGTAAGCATATCTACTCCAAGATCTTTAACATTAAATTGTATTTTCCCTAAAGCCTGAACAGCATCAGAATGCATTAATATCCCATATTTTCGTACCCGATGAGCAATTTGTCCTATGGGCTGGATAGTCCCAAGTTCATTGTTAGTATACATAATCGAAACTAAAAAGGTTTCTGGACGAACAAGCCGCTCTATTTCTTCAGGATCAACTATACCATCTCGGTTTGCTTTTACATATGTTACAGAATATCCTTGCCTTTCAAGTTCCCCTAACGAAGACAATACTGCTTTGTGCTCAATTTCAGATGAGATTATATGGTTCTTCTTCTCACTTTGCATTTTCGCTACACCTAAAATTGCAATATTGTCTGCCTCTGTACCTCCACTAGTAAAAACAAGTTCATTTGAGTGGCAATTAATATAATTTGCCAATTTCTGTCGAGCATTTTCCAAAATTTGCCGTTCAGATCTCCCTAAAAAATGACTACTTGATGGATTTGCATAATATACAAGCATGTGTTCCATCATAGCTGAAACTACTTCAGGGTCAACTTTTGTAGTCGCTGCATTATCTAAATAGACATATTCGTGCATTTGCATTACTGTTTACTCTTAAAATCTCGACATTTATAATACCCATCCAAGTGTCTACACTTAGAATCTAAAAAATAGCAGACCCTGAAACACAATCAGCATCCATATCACAGAAACCAAACTGCAAAGTATTGACAAATATTTACCTTCTGATTATAGTATTGAATATCATTAAAGCAATATAAATCATTAACATCTTTGTATATACATTATTTACTAACAATAGGAGTAATTTAAAGAGATTTGCACGAACAAAATTACTGCTTTCATTGTTTTTTTCGTAACCCCATATAATCAAAGAGATTAAATCAATTTCAACACCACTCCTTTGCTGGAAAACTGCTGGGAAACTGCTGGAATTTGCTGGTTGCGATAAACGGCTTCGCCGTGGGCATATTTTGGCGATAGGTTTTTTTGACGCTTTCGGGGGTATTTTTGGGCATTTGGCAGTTATTTGGGTATACTATTTCTATTGGCTTGACATTATGTCAGGCTTGTTTCGGATATTACGTATAGAAAGGTATATCTATAAAACAGCAAATCGTCCCCCAAACGACTAACAACATTGTCAACGGCAAGGCTCCCCTGATCGCTGACAGTAACCGACTCAAACTCAGTTTCTCAAGGATATGGAGCTAGCGGGCCTGACAACGCTGTCGCCAAGAACCTATCTTGACGCAATTGAGCAACTCATACGTTTTTACTGGTGCAGCCCAAGCTAACTTAGCGAACAACAATGGATTATCTGTTACGTCGGCACTGCGATAATATTCCCAAGGGCAGCTCTAAAGTATGTAAGCGTTTTGCTTTGCGGTTATTCGTGCAATAATTGACACGATTTATTATAATACGTTCATTGACAAAAGAATCACAGTAATTCACTGGAAATGGAGTTTATAGGGATGAATCAGGCAGGACTTTTTGATTGGCACGAGCGTTTTGAGCAACTTGAAGATGGCGGGGATCCGTTGATCAAGCTTAACAGTATAGTTGACTGGAAGCTTTTTGCAGCTGACCTGAAAAAGCTTCGGGATAAAGATCGCAAGAGCAATGCTGGCCGTAAGCCCTTTGATTCTATTTTGATGTTTAAGATACTTATTTTGCAATCGTTGTACAATCTTTCTGATGATCAGACTGAATTTCAGATTCGTGATCGTTTGTCTTTCATGCGATTTCTTGGTCTGGCTTTGCATAATAGAGTTCCTGATGCTAAAACTATTTGGCTGTTTCGCGGACAGTTGACCGAAGCTAAGCTTATTGAAAAACTGTTTAAACGCTTTGACAAGTTTTTGCGTAATAATGGTTTTTCGGCTAAACAAGGACAAATTATCGATGCCAGCATTGTAAGAGTTCCAAAGCAGCGCAACAGTCGCGATGAAAACCAACAAATTAAAGATGGCAATGTTCCTGAGGATTGGAGTGACAATAAGAAACGCCAAAAAGATACCGATGCTCGCTGGGTGAAAAAGAATAGCCAAAATCATTATGGCTATAAAAACCATGTGCAGGTAGATAATAAGCACAAAATTATTCGTTCTTATGAAGTTACTGATGCAGCAACTCATGACAGCAATGTTTTTGAAGAACTTCTCGATGACAAAAATTCCAGCAAAGATGTCTGGGCAGATTCTGCTTACCGCAGCGAAGAAAAACTCGAGCATCTTAAAGAAAATAAATTTCGTGAACATATTCAACGCAAAGGCTATCGCAACAAAAAACTTACCGAAAGAGAAAAACAAGGCAATCATACTCGCTCGAAAACCCTTAGCCGTGTCGAGCATGTCTTTGGTATTCAGGCTCAGCGAGCTGGCAACCTGATCTTGCGAACGATTGGCAAAGTTCGAGCTAAAGCCAAGATTGGTCTGCGCAATTTGGCCTACAATATTGATCGCTATTGTACGTTGGCGATAAGTTAGCTGCCCACAGCGGGCAGACTGGGCTAAAAACCCAGCCGATACTGGCAATAAGCCAGTAATTGAGCCGCGAAATTTAGCTGTATAATCAGTTTTTTGAATTACTGTGTTCAAATTTTTACCAAAATAACGTTTAATTGAAATTTAAGCCTTTAAAAATGTATTTTTCGAGGTTGCCTTTATTGTTCCGGTGTTACTGACATAATTAATGCTGGTATTTCTGCCATTCTGATCATATCTTTTTTTGCATATCATTTGTGGCTGTCTCTGCGACAACAACCCAAAACAACCCACAATTATCACCCTAACCTGACAAACATGCCATGTCAGCTCAATGAAAATCATACAAAAAGATATTTACAGAACCATTTGTTGCGTTATTGAGCAAGCCCTAGTTAGCTCACTCTTTCAATGCGCTTTCTATATCCTTTATTGCTTTTGAATAATATTTATTCACAAAATCATTTCTCATATTCTTTTTCAATACTGATATCGAATCTTTAGCATGTTTACCCATTTTGGCCAATGCTTCAGCAGCAGCGACACCAAGAGAATCATCACCTTCATATTCAAGAAATGCTATCAAGTAGGGAATTGCATCTTTTGCTTCAGGGCCAATATTACCTAAAGCCCTGCATATTCCTTCTGCACCATATGTATAAGTCCTATGATATCTCTTTATTGTCGCAATTAACTCAGGCAATGCCTCTTTTGGAGGCCTTTTCATTCTTCCTAAAGCATAAGTGGCACTATGCTTGACAGGCTTTGCTTCGTCGGTAAGCCGGTCTGCGAAGGCTCTGGTCACATCTTTATTCTCTACACCTGCACCATCCAACGCTTCAACTGCTCGCCACCGAATATCTTCATTTTCATATCGGGTCAATTCTATTATCATCTCTACTGCCGGTTTTGCCAACCCCCCAACTCGATTAAAAGCCAGAAGTGCATTCATTTTTATCATTTGACTATCACTTTTCAATGCTTCCAGCAATATCGGGATTGCAGGTTTAGCCTTGTTATCAAAATCATCAAACAATGCGGGTATCTGATATAAATCGGAATAATCTACCGTAAATGCTAATTTTGCCAACTCTTCGCATACCACTGAAGCATCTGCACCATAACCACGAAGTAGATGAGCAACATCTGAACGAACCTTTTCGCTTTTATCATTGAGCATACTTACAAGAGTTTGGATAGCAAGCCTCTTCGGAGCGGTTTGCTTATACGCTCTGATCGCTCCAATGCGTATGTCAGCATCTTTATTTTTCAATAACTTCTGAATTTCTGGCAAAAGCACCTTGGCTTCATCAGTGCTTTCAAGTGCTTTCACAGCCGTAGCTTCAACACCTTTTTCTTTCAATAACTTTACCATATCCAGCACAAAATCAAATCGAATCATTTTCCAACGCCCCACACCAATATGATCACCTTGACCTGAAATTCTGCTAAAAATATAGTTCTGCCATTCTTTATTTCCAGGCATCACCCAGACACTTTTGACCTTGTAATGTTCAATAACAACATCAATATAATAGACCAATCCTCCATTGCACCAGTAACCACGCCAGCCATCACCAGACTTTAGACCTTCTCGCTTTTGTGACAAAGACGAATTTCTTAGTTTTTCGACTTTATCCAGTTCGTCTAACGTCATGCCAGCTTTAATTGGACAGGTTTCCTGAATCCTTTCTATGCCATACACTTTATTATACAAACTCGCATCAATAGCAATGGTATCACCTGCCCTTAAATTCAATGAAAAGGATAGGAATATAATTATCGCACAACTTCTAACATAACTCATCTAATTCTCCTATAAAATCATTTTTTGACAAACGCAATGCTCACACGGCTAGAAAAAACCTGCCCCTCCAGTGCGTATTATCCAATACGGGGCCATTTCCACTTGAGCATCTATTGCATCAATTTCGGACTGTTCTCCTGGAAGATCCTCAACCAAATTATTTATATCATCGATGTAATCACAAATATCAAATTTAAATTCATCAGGCATTGGACCTTGCTGCAACTCATCAAACCAATCAGCATACGCATCCCAAAATTTCATTCCGTACATATTGGCCCAAGCATCACCCACTGAACTCTCTAAGCCCAATCTCCCGCCCCATATATTATGAAAATCCTCAATATCACTATCGGGATAAAGATTGAAATCAAACTCCCCATCTTCAAGCCATTCATTTAAAGCTTCTAAATATTCCATCGAATAAATAGCTCCAGGAACATATCCATCTGGGGTATCGTCTTTAGTTATACCTTCAGTCAAAAGACTGAATAGCCGAGCATACAGCTCATCCTTTTCTTTTTTTATTTCCCACATCATAAATCCTAACTGCATGAAATGGCCAATTTTATCTGCACCAATGCATGTTTTCTTACCATGGCACTTCATAGAAATACAACTGGCCCATTTATAGCCACCGACAGGAAGATAATTACCTTTGCTAGTTCGAAAATCCTCTTGATCTTGAATCCAACCTTGAATCGCTTCCATGCCATTTGAGTGATCATGAGGAAGTTCTCTCCCTAAAACATCTACTGCACAGTAAGGACATTTGTTACTCCCATTTTTCCATTTAAGCCTATCATTAACTTCTTCATTCAGATTGTCATTAATAGGCTTTAAACCTTTGCAATCCTTTTCGCTACAATCACATTCCAGTAATCCATAAGGATCAGAGGTAGCAATTACCCGACCCCGAATGTATCCATACAAATTAAGCCCACCAACGGTCCCCAGCGGATCATGACTCAACCATCTCCCAGTTTCATAATCTAACATTCGATTACGACTATACTGTAAAATCTTATCTCCACCATCAAGTACATCAACACGTCTTCCGGTGAAATAATAAGGATTACCCGTATGAGTTAACTGTCCAGTTGATACAGAAGTATTATCCATAGCCTGAAGTATAACATAATCATCTTCAGTTGCACTGCCTTCAATGGTACCATCATTATCTAAATC
>JAEIOG010000178.1 GCA_016342495.1 Phycisphaerae bacterium | reverse complement strand
AATATAATTTGGCTATGGTGTTCGCTTTGCTCACGGTATTTTTGTATCCGCGTGGGCACGGCCCACCCTACCTGGCTTACGCATCAAAATTATCATCGCTATTTTTGGCATTGAAATAAGCCTTGTGTTAAAAAAGCAAGTTGTCATCCCCGTGAAAACGGGGATCCACAAAACGCAAAATAACGTTTATTGCTCAAAAAACTGGATTCCCGCTTTCGCGGCAATGACAATTAGAAATTTGATGCGTAAGCCCTGAGGGCCACCCCGAACAGATATTAAACCATCCCAGACCTTAGGCACGCGGCGCATTCTCGCTTTTCCAAATTATTTCCTTGAAAAACAAACACCTAATAGGTAAAATATATAAACTGTTTCGATTTTAATACTTTTACATTTTATCATGATCTTACTGATACTATTTCTTTCAGAAAAGGAGACGAATGTGTTTGAGAAATCAGTTTTATTTTTTTTAATGGTCGTTTTTTCCTGTAGTTTTTGTTTTGCCGATTGTCCCAGATCTGATGTTAATGGTGATTGTAAGGTTGATCTGGAAGATTTCGCGATCATGGCATCTGAATGGCTGACAGAAGGGGTTCCTGGCCCTGATGGCATCATATTTGCCAATATCCCCGCTGGCACCTTCCAGATGGGCGATAATTTCAATGAAGGCGCCAACGATGAATGGCCTGTCCACACCGTTACGCTGAGCAGCTTCCAGATGAGCAGACATGAGATCACCAATGGTCAGTATTGCCAGTATCTCAATGCGGCCCTGGCAGCCAACCTTATAACTGTATATGATAACCGGGTTTATGCCAAAAGCGATACCAGCCATTCATATCCATACTTTGATACCACAGCATACAGTTCATATAGCTATATAGGCTATTTAACTGGCAATCAGGAGTTTAACGTATCTAGTAAAAACGGCAGGAGTATGCATAATGACCCTGTCGTCGAGGTCAGCTGGTATGGGGCTGATGCCTTTTGTGACTTTTATGGTTATAAGCTACCCACAGAGGCTCAATGGGAATATGCCGCCCGAGGCGGCTATTCTGGCAGGCGTTTCCCCTGGGGTGATACCATTAATCACAATTATGCGAATTATCGAGCCAATGGTAGTGCTTATTCTTATGATAATAGTTCATATACCTCATATACCTATCATCCGACCTGGAATGATGGCACTTATCTCTATACCGCTCCGGTGGGCAGTTTTCCAGCTAATAGCTATGGATTATATGATATGAGCGGTAATGTGTGGGAATGGTGTGCAGACTGGTATGGTAGCTACCCCAGTGGATCGGCAACTAACCCAACTGGGCCTTCCACGGGCAGCTATCGCGTTATCCGCGGCGGCAGCTGGATCAACGTCGCCGACGTCTGCCGGGTTGCCAATCGCTACTACTACGGCCCGTACTTCACCATCAGCCGCCTAGGGTTCCGGGTGTGTCGGTGAGTTGTTCTGTCCCTGGATTTTCTTTACCCTTTGCTCTTTTTACTTTTACCCTTTTATATCCGAGCGAAGCGAGGATCGAAATTTAAAATTGAGATAAATATGAGTCAGGAATTAAAAATAATACTTTAGCAATTTATATCGATGGCATTCAGTTTGGTCAAACCCACGTAATTGTAGCTCTAGGGGTGGATTCAGATGGTTTTAAGCATGTTCTGGGCGTGCAGGAAGGTTCGAGCGAAAACAGCAAAGTTGTCATCGACCTGCTTAATAATATGGTCAAGCGAGGCGTAAAAAATGATCGCTTAAGACTATTCATAATCGATGGCAGCAAAGCTTTACGCTGTGGAATTACGTCAGTTTTTGGCAAGGAAAATCCCGTGCAAAGATGTCGCATTCATAAGCTTAGAAACGTTTTAAGTTATCTGCCCAAAGATTTGCATTCGCAGGTGGAATCAACGATGAAAGCTGCTTATCAATTGGAGACAAAAGCGGGCAAAGAAAAGCTAAATAGATTAGCTGATTGGCTGGAAAAAGAACATGCCTCCGCAGCTGGAAGTTTGCGTGAAGGCCTTGATGAAACTTTTACAATTAATGAGCTAAAATTACCCAAAGAATTGCGTCGTTGTCTGGGGACAACCAATGCTATTGAATCGCCCAACAGTGGCATTCGTAGCCGTACAAGACGGGTCAAAAAATGGAAAGATTCGACGATGGTAGTTCGCTGGGTAGCTGCTTCTTTATTGGATATGGAGAAAAATTTCCGCAGGATCATGGGCTTTAAGCACCTGTGGATTTTAGATACGAAATTACGAGAATTAGCGGGCGAAGATTTAGCAATTGACAGCGATGAAGCTGTCGCATAAAATATAATCTGTTGAGTAGCAATCTCAACCTCCAACTACGGTTGGGGCAAGGTCATGTCTTGATGTTAAGAGATGGCCTGAAAAGTTTTGTGATTTAATTCAATACAAAAGAATATTCACCACGAAGATATCGAAGAACACGAAGGTAAGAAAGAAAAGAATTTATGATAAGTGATTTAAATATTATATTCCCTTCGATTCCTTCGTTATCTTCATGGTAAAAAAATATTCACCAAGAAGTTTATTAGAATAATTAACCAGGAGAAATGATATTATGATATTCAGGAAATTAGTTATATTGTCAGTAGCGATTATGATGGTCTCTGGTTTTGCTTATGCAAATCCGGGCGACGATGAGTCGAATATATTTACTATTGATAACCGGGAAAAGGAACTGACGATATCCAGTGAATATTGTCAGCCGGATAAAGATAAGGTTTATTTTATTATTGGCCCGAGTTTACAGCAGGAATTTACTGCAAAGCTGGTCTGGCCCGGCTGTACTGAGGGTATTGTAGATTGGTATGTTAATGGTCAGATCGTATATCAAGACCTGTTTAACAAAGAACCTCTTGAGGTTGTCGAGCTTAAAAGAACTTTTAATGTCGGAACTGACTTTGTTGCAGGAGGTACGATCTTTGTAAATGCTCTTGGCAAAGTGAAAGAGAATTGGGAGAAATTTCAGGAGGAGCCAAAAAAAGCTAATTTTGAGGTGATTTTACAACCGGAAGTATTTCTGGAGAAAAACATCTTTTCGTTTGTTCATAGTAAGGCAATGTATGAGACCTCATCATTTGGAATTGGTTTGCCTGCCTTGCGAAACGAACCAATATCACCGAGTAATAACCAGTTATCGAAGCTGGCTGATTGCGAGTGGCTAAGTGTGGTTGAGGCAAGTGCTAGTATTGACCTTAAAGGGAAATGTGAAATTAAGGCCAAAACCGGTCTGGTTGAAAAGGAATTATTCAATATTTCCAGAGCTAAATTTACGCCAAGCCTGGCATTGCTGATGACAATGGATTACACCAGATCGGGTTGGTTATATGGTGGTGGCTTTGAGCTTGGGCTATCTGGCACAGTACCAACGCCACCAAATTATGTAGTATTTTTAGTTGGTCCGGTCCCGGTTCCAGTGTATTACAATTTTATTGTATCAGCTCAGGTCGCCGCTAAATGTTTGTTAAAAGGTGGGGATATAGATGGCGGTCTGGTTTTTACCGGGTCAATTCCCGTTGATGGTAGTCTGGAGGCTCTTGCCGGTGTTGGTTTTTCAGGGGTGATTAGCGCAGATGGGTATCTAAAAGGTGGATTATATCTGAATTTTGATGTGTATCCAGTCGGCCAGTTGGAAAGTTGGAACCTCGCATTGGATGGTGGTATAAGGTTATACGCATTCATATACTCCTATGAGAATAATTTATTGCATTTTCAGTATCCGGGAGCCAGAAGCAGTGCTTTGTATGCGGCTGATGGTATGAAAAACAGCAAGATGATACCAATGACCAGAGATTACCTTAACGGAGATTATGCCATCTGGAACGGTGGTAAAAAGACAAAAGCACTTGGCTCTGGCGAGGTGCTGCAGGCTAATGTCTTTGGCCAGTCAAATCCAGTAATAGCAGTTTCAGGCAATAGTAAATGTCTGGTCTGGCTTTATGATGACCCGACGCGCAATAGTCTGGACAGAACCAAGCTGGTTTATAGTATAAATAATGGCAGCGGCTGGTCTGTGCCGGTGGCGATTGATGATGATGGTACGGCTGACGCTTCACCTTCACTTGCGGTTGACAGTAATGGTGATTTTGTCTGTGTCTGGGCGAATGCCTCGCAGTTAATAGCTGATGGAACCAGCTTGGCTGGTTTTGCCGATAAGCTGGATATTAAAATGGCGGTTTATAACTCTGGTAGTGGCACTTGGTCAAGCGAGACTGTAACATCATCTGCCGGGTTGGATTATAATCCGAAAGTTGCTGCTGACAATACGGGCAATATTCATATTGTATGGACACATGATGATAATAATGATATGCTGGCAGAGTCTGGTGCTGTTGTCAATAAACTAATGCTCAGAACAAAATCTTCTGCCGGATGGGACACTGAGCAGCAGTTGAATACCTTCAGCGGACTGGTGCAATATACAGATATAGAAACAGATACAAATGGCACTCATATCGTTGTCAGTGTTGATACTGACAGTGATTTCCAGACTGATAATGATAATGAACTGTTTTATGTCAATAATATGTCAGGAAGCTGGTCATTGGCAACCCAGTTAACCAGTGATTTAGTAGCTGATAATAATCCGCAGTTGGTTAAAACATCTTCAAACCTGATGCTTATCTGGGCCAGAGAGGGTAAGATAGTCAGTACCACTGATATTTCCGGCATGACAAATATAATTGAAGCTGTAGCTAAGGAAGGTTCATCTGGCCAGCGTGGTTTCATTGCCGCAGTCAGTCCGACAGACAATATTTCAGTTGTCTGGAATGACCCATCTGAAGCGGGTTCGGATATGTACACTGCTACCTATGACCCGGCCATGAATTTCTGGTCGGCGGTGGTGCAGATGAGCAATGATCGGAATATGGAAAGGTCGATTACGGCGGCTTATTCTGCCGGTGATACCCTGGAATTAGCCTATAATAAGGTGCAAATTAACAGCGGTGATGGTCTTAATGTATTTGGTCAGGTTGACCTTTGTGCTAATACTTATACGATAGCCTCAGATTTGACGGTTTTGGCTGATGGTATTACCTTGGGTGATCCTGAAGCTATGCCGGGCGATACGGTTTTGCTTCAGGTCGAGATCGAAAATATAGGTGATGTTGCAGTTAAGGATATTCCAGTTGCATTTTATCTTGGAACTACTGCCAATTCTGCCAACCAGATCGGTACAACACAAATATGTGCGGGGGATTTACCTGCTGGTGAGAAAAAGACCGTATCGGTGAATTGGACTATTCCGACCAGTAATGAAGCTGCGAATGTTCTGGTTGTGATTGATCCTGAAGTTCAGATAGAAGATAAAAACAGAGATAATAATACAGCGGTTAAGAGCTTTTTCGGGCCTGATTTGTCCGTTGAGAGCGTTGAAATTGCTAAGGTTGATAATAAATATGTAATTTCCGCAGTTGTTGCCAATATCGGCCATGCGGCGGTATCTGGCGAATTCACGGTTAATATATCTGACTATGATAATGCGGTGGTATTGGCCAGCCAGTCGGTTTCATCGCTTGCTCAGGGTGATTCTGCGGTGGTTTCATTTACAGTTTTGCCGAAAAAAATAGTTTATGGTATGAGCCAACTTCGAGTCACGGTTGACTCAGGTAATGTTGTAGCGGAAGATTCTGAGGATAATAACCTTAAATATGTTTTGGTAAATAATGCCAGAGAAACTGATATTGTTATCGATGGGATAATTGATATCGCCGATCTTGGAATGCTTGCCCAGCAGTGGCTGAGCGATGCCGGGAGTCTGTCTGCCGATATTGCACCAGAAGAAGGTGATGGAAAAGTGGATATTAATGACTTTGCCCGGATGTCTGTTGATTGGCTACTGGATGCCGATTTTGTGCCGGGTTATTCGGATTCATTTGAGACAGGAGATTTTACCGGTCTGAACTGGCAGTTATCCGGAAATGCGAATTGGACAATCGACACAACTGGTAACTATAGTGCTAAATCGGGCGTAATAACCCACAGCCAGAATAGTGAACTGTCTTTAACTGTGGATTGTACCGGTTGCCAAACTGTAAGTTTTGCCAGAAAAATATCCAGTGAAAGTGGATATGATTATTTAACATTCTATATTGATGGCGTGCAAAAACAAAACTGGTCAGGCAGTGGCGACTGGTTGGTTGTAAGTTACCCAATAACTGATGGCCAGCATACTTTCAAATGGTCTTATACCAAAGATAGTTCGGTAAGTTCAGGCTCAGATTGTGCCTGGATCGATGATGTTGTGATAGAGTAATATTGTAATATGAATATTCAACCCCGGCGTAGTTAATTCTATTCCGGGGTTTTTCTTTGCGCGTCATTGGAAAATCATCGGGGTGTTGGTAATAGCATTTTCTTTACGGTTCTCTTTTAGTGATTGAAAAGAGAACCGCTGCGTTTGATGGTGGTTCGGACGGTGAATAAGATGGAAAAGAATAATGGGCCACTGGCAAGGTTCAAAGCTGGCGGCGTTACGGCTGCGGTATGGGATAATAGTATAACGGTAAAGGGCAATGTCACGAGTATCAAGAAGGTGACGCTGGAGCGGCGGTATATGGACAAATCCGGCAACTGGAAAAGTTCCAATAGCTTCGGCAGAGATGAGGTTGCCTTGGCGAAATATTGTCTGGATAAGGCTTTT
Organism: Phycisphaerae bacterium; assembly: GCA_016342495.1. Classification (GTDB taxonomy): domain Bacteria; phylum Planctomycetota; class Phycisphaerae; order Sedimentisphaerales; family SM23-30; genus JAEIOG01. The sequence goes on along the minus strand of JAEIOG010000178.1, from coordinate 567 downwards.
GAGTTTATGCTGGAATCGACCGAAGGTGAGGCTAATGATGAGGGCAACTGAGCTCTCTTCTTTTCTGTTCATATGGAGGCGGGTAAGATGATAAACAGACTTGACTTGGTGATTATTGATGGCATTGATTATGTGATAGACTTTCGTAATGGCAGGTTTAATAATCTGCTGCAGCCGGAGGTATCAATTGATTTTGAGTCACAGCGTGAGTAACTAGGGACAGCCACCTATTAAGTTAGGGGCGTGTTATGTACGATGAATTATTAACCCCAAAGCTGTCAATCCGCGACTTTACGAAGTTCAAGGGTTGGCAGCTTTTTGTTTGGCTATAGCTATGACAAGAACAGCAACATTACCAATAAAACTTTCAATCATCGCCCAAGCACCCCGGACAATTTTTATGCTTACGATGACATGAACCGCTTGACAGGCACGACTTATCTTGATGATGTTGCTGACACTGATAGCTTTAGTTATGATGATCTGGGCAATCTGTAAACGCCGGTGAAAAAGTGCAGCGCATGTCGGCGGAAAAGTGTGGCGCTTTTGGGTAAAATATATCCCGTT
>JAEIOG010000177.1 GCA_016342495.1 Phycisphaerae bacterium | reverse complement strand
GAGCCGTCTCACTCAAACAGCCATCGGACCCAAAACGGTTGGGTTTGAAAACATTGTGCAACAGGCTCATTTAAAAATAATTAATGTTTTAATTTGAAAGATTGTTTTACCATGAAAAATTTTCTAATTGTGTTATTGATGTTCTTTGGCGTATTAAATATCGATGTCGCTGAGGCTAAAGAGGTTGAAATCATTGAGTCGGTGGATGTTGGTAAAGTGGTTTCCGCTTTTCCGGGCGGTTTTTGTTTACTGACCGCAGGTGATAATCAATATGTCGCATATTATGATGACCAGCACAGAATGACTGTTGCATCGCGCAGGCTCAAAGACAATAAGTGGCAATACAAGGTTCTGGATTCCAAAATTGGATGGGACAGCCACAACTATATTACCATGGCTATCGACGATGAAGGCTATTTGCATTTAAGTGGGAATATGCATTGTGTGCCTTTGATATATTTTCGTACCGCGAAACCATGGGATATTGCAACTTTTCAGCAGGTCAAATCAATGACCGGCAATAATGAGCAACGCTGCACTTATCCAAACTTCATGCGTGGTGCTGATGATAAACTGATATTCCATTATCGTGATGGCGGTAGCGGCAATGGTAATGAAATATATAATGTCTATGACTTGAAAACTCAGAAATGGAAGCGGCTGACAGACAAACCATTTACCGATGGCCAGGGCAAAATGAATGCTTATATGTGGGGACCGAACAAAGGCCCTGATGGCTATTTTCATTTATGCTGGGTTTGGCGGGATAGCCCTGATTGTCAAACGAATCATGACCCCTCTTATGCCCGTAGCCGCGATCTTTTGCATTGGGAAAACATCGCAGGTGTCCCACTTAGTCTTCCGATAACTATTGATCAAAAAAGTTCAATAATAGACGCGGTACCAGCCAAGGGCGGAATCCTTAATGGTTCGCTTAAAATTGGTTTTGATAGTAATGACAAGGTTGTTGCCTCGTATCATAAGTTTGATGCCAAAGGCAATACGCAGGCTTATGCCGCAAGGTTTACAGATGACAAATGGCAAATAAAACAAATTTCAAAATGGGATTATCGCTGGGAATTTAAAGGGAATGGATCAATTGGTCGTGAGATCAATCTCGGAGCGGTAACCAGGCAAGACAAAGGTGAGTTGGCTTTGCCTTACAGCCATATCAAACATGGCAGCGGGCTTTTCATTATTGACCAAAAAAATCTTGAGCTTGTCAGAATTGAAAAACAACAACGACGTTATCCGCTCCAGTTAAGTAAAGCTGGATCAGATTTCCCCGGTATGCAGGTAAGATGGGCCAATGACCTGGGTAAATGCGATGAAAAAGATTGTCGTTATGTCCTCCGTTGGGAATCACTGGCTCCCAATCGTGACCGCAAACCCGATGGCAAACTCCCTCAGCCCAGCAAGCTTTGTGTGTTAAAGTTAAATTAAGGATCTCATCCCATAAAGTTGGTAAAAGAGTAATGATTTTCGACAGGATCACAGGATTTACAAGACAAGATATGAAATCCTGTCTATCAAAAAGTTATGTTTGATAGTCATCTAATGGAAGCTATTTTGATATAAAGATAGAATTGTTGTAATATTTTAGTTATATGAAGCAAAACCGCACGAAGCGGCAGCACCGTGCTAAAGGATTATGCCATATACCATGATGATTAAAGCAACTAGTGTTAAACCACAATTTACGTTTTTCAGCTGGGCGCTACCGCTGTCAGCTGTTTGCTGGTTAATTAACGCTATTTGCTTCACGTCGCTAAAATGTTAAGTGAAAACAAAAGCGTTGCAGTTGCCAGGCTGCTATCTTGTTAATCTTGTTATCCTGTCAAAAATATTCCTGGCGGATCGACAGGATTAAAATCAACCAATTTTTTGGAGTTGAACCTTAAATAATAAATATATTGTGATATGAGTGAATGCCACCTGCACCAGCACGGGGCATTGGTAAGAGTAATATCAAATATTCAAACGACTTAGATATACATGATTACTGTCATTAAGGTTTTCTATGCGATTATCCTTTGAAAAAGTGAAGAAATATTTGGAACATGATAATTCAGTGCGTGATTTGACAGCCAAAGATGTTTCTTTTGATGATCACATTAAGCTATGTGAACTATTAAAAGAAGTGGATTTTCCTATTGGAAAACCCACTCTATCAACTTCACTGTTTACATATTAACATCTGCAGCCAGATTATAATTTCAGCCGTGTAGCGATTCTTACTCGCTTGCTATCTTACTCTCTTGCTCTCTTATTCACCTATTCTCGCTTTAATTACAAAAAATTATAAAAATTGTGAAACTTTCTCAGCTTTTAGGTGTCTATGATATAACAGGCTCTGCCGAGGGCCATTATTAATTCCGGTGGTTTACTTATTGCTGTAATTATTACAAAAGTAGCTATTTATCGGGATTTAACCGGGTTTCAGAAAGGATGTGTTTATGAGATGGTTAACAGCCAAAGGATTGTTAGCTGGATCGGTGGGCTTAGCCCTGTTTGTTTTGCCGATTTCAGTTAATGCTGCAGCCGACAGTGGCGGCCAAACCTTTAAACTGAAGAAAGTTTCAGTCTTAAAGGATCTGCCGAAAAAGGTAAAAGAGGCCGCAACTCGCGGAGCTTCCAATGCCTTTTGCCGGATTAATGTGCCTAAGGACAAGGATATTAAAGCTTTCCCCAAGCCAAAATCCGATAAAGCTTTTTATGGCACCGCGATGTTTTTCGCCAAAGGCTTAGGATTGCCCGGCACTGACCCCGGTCAGAAGTTTTGCCTGGTTCTGGATGAATCAAAAGGAACTGGCAAAGGTTATGATACCTTAATCGTTGATGCCAATCATGATTTTGACCTGACCAATGATGCGGTTCTCAAACTGGTCAAGGATTCTCCTTTGGCGGTGGCTCCCCCTTATGGCGGCGAAAAACCAATCGTCTTTGACAGTTTTAAACTGGCCATCCCAGGTGCTAAAAAGGGTGACGGATTGACTGTCTGGCCTGTCGTTCGGATGTATAGTAAAGATGTGTGCTCGGTTGGCTTTGTCTGTGAGACTGCTTATGCCGGCAAAATCAAAATTGCTGATAAAGAGCATGATATTGTACTTGCCCAGATTTACAGCATAACCGGTGGCTTCGATTCGACCATGGTATCGCTTTTCTTTGGTGATGACAGTCCAAGAGATGGTATGCCAATTGCCTATTATCACAGTGCCGCTGGAAAACTATGGGATATTATCCCTTCAGCTACTGGTGATACCCTGACGGTGAAACCTCTCGAAGGGGCAATGTGTCAGATTGATTTTGTCTGTGGCGATAAGAAAGCCCAGGTTTCAAATGCCATGTTGCTTTCCGATCAGTCAAGAATTATTGATGCTTCTGAGTTTACCAAAGATGGCAAGCCTCTAATGGTTCCGGCGGGCAACTATGCTATTGTCAATGCTTCTGTCGCTGTAGGTGAGGTAACTACCCGTTTATCTATGCTCAGTAGCGAAAAGATGCTTTATCCCATCAAGGCTACTAAAGGCAAAGCATTTGCTATTGACTTTAAAAAACCAATAGGCGGGAAAGTAACTTCCCCCGCCGAAGATAATATATCTATATCCCAAAATGGTTCTGTTAATATTTCTGCTTCTTTCTTCGATGATAAGCAGGGCTTTGCTCTGGGCGCTGTTTCGGTCAAAGGTAAAACTCTTGAACCGGCTGTCAAGGTCTACGATGCCAGTGGCAAGGTAATCGCCCAAGGCAAAATGCCCTTTGGCTGAGGCGGAACCTGTGGCTACACGTGGCGTGTAGCAGATGATCTGAAACTCGGCAAAGACGGCAAGAAATTTACTATCGAAGCTTATTATGATACCGACGACCTGCAGGGAAAGATTTTGGTTAAAAAGGAAATCACCTTGAAACGTCTATAAGTAAATTCCCAAAAGGGCGAACGCACAAGTGTTCGCTCTTTTGTGCGCCGGGCATGGTTTTATGCTCATGGGGTTAAAGTCCCCTGCGGGCTGTGATGAGCAGAACCGCAAGACGACAGCAACTGCGGTATCGTGAGGTATTGTGGGAAGGAAGCTTTAGTCAAAAGTTGGGCTGGACGAACAGAAACCGGATACCAGGCCTGTGTCGCTGGGTAAGCGAGCAATATATTGCGATGCCCAATACTCATCCGGAAGCGACGGAGGTAAATTCGGTCAGAGCCAACTGGAAGTGTAAAATCTTACCCCGGGAGGTCTGTAAAGCTGTCAGATTAATCTGACGCCACAATATCAAGGCTATAATGACTGAGATATTGTGAAGCTCTGCAGAAGTCAGCAGAGGCCATAGTAGTAGCTGTCTTTGGGCTATGAAGGGCTAAATTTTATGGAACAGGAACAGTGTAGGCAGAAAACTCGATGGACAATGTAACACCGATAAATCAGGAAAGTCTGAATTCAGGCAAGGGCAGTGACGGCGGAACCGAAACTTCCCAGCTCCAGAGGTGTACATGTGGAATCGATGGTATGACCGTCGCGGATATGTATGCATGGTGTCAACAGAATATAGGCGGGCTTATAGAATTGTTAATGGACGGCCGATATAAGCCAGGCCCCGTGCGGGGAGTTCAGATTCCCAAAGCGATTTGGACTGCCTGATACCAGTTGGGTTTTGATAATCAAACCCGGTAAGGGTTGGCATCAAACCCGGTAAGGGTTGGCATCAAACCCAGTAAGGGTTGGCATCAAAACCGGTAAGGGTTTTTGTTAAATCCCAATAAGGCAGCTTTCCGGGCTTGTCTGCCAGATTAAATCATACCCTTTGTATAATAAGGAGAAATCGGTTATTGGTTTCTTTAGATTGAGCCGTGCGCTGAGCAAGATTGAGCCGTGCGATGAGCACCTTTCTTGGCTATCGGCTGTTTCGGCGACGGGAGCCTTGGCTTGTCCTGCAAGAGTATCTCCCGTTTTAAGGGCAAGATTTGTGAATTGACACGGCGTAACAAACCGGGGAAATATTCAGAGATAATCGCAAGACTAAATCGAATGCTGATTGGCTGGACGAACTATTATCGTTATATTCGCAGCGAGAGTAAATTGAAGGAGCTGGATAGCTGGATACGCCGTAAGTTGCGTGTGATAAAACTCAAACAGCTAAAGCGTTGCTACACAGTTGCGAAATTCTATATGCGCAATGGCGTCAAAAAGTATCAAGCATGGATCGGAGCATTAAGTGGCAAAGGCTATTGGCGTCGATCGGCCATTCCGCAGTCGCATCAATCAATGAATTTGCAGTGGTTTAAAGAACAGGGTTTGGTAAGCTTATCGAAGAGATGGCAGGTTTTGCAAACAAAGCCATAAGAAACCGCCGTGGTGCTGAGCAAGCATGCCCGGTGGTGTGAGAGGCCGGGACTGCGAAGTCCCCGCCTACTCGATTTCAAGCGATAGAATCATAAAAACAATAAACTTGTATTCCCGATAATCTCCGCTTATTATATGATTATATGGTGATTTTAAGGGCTCCAACGGGCTCGAAAACGACAATAAACGACCGGAATCGACCGAAAAAGGCAAAAAATGTCAGGTTTTTCACTTAAATGAACCGACATTATGGTATCACCAGTCAATGCAGTGAGTTTTACCTGCTCAATTGTTCAGGTATTGAGATATTAATATGAAGACAAAAAATATAATGATGATATTGGCCCTTATCCTTGTAGGGCAGGTAGTAGTTTTGGCTCAGGAAGTCAAAGTCACTGACAAAGTTATTGACAAACGTGCAGCAGAACGGGCGATTTTGATATCCGAGGATAAATATCCCTTGATACCAGCGGGCACGATGATTGTTGACCGCAAAGCCAAACTCGTTTATGAAGCCAAAAAGAATCAATGGTTCCTGATGCTGATCTGGAAAGAAGACTCCATTGGCAAGGTTCTAAAGAAAGATGACAAAGTTGCCGATGTCAAAGACCCCAATTCATTTAATCCATATCGCTGGGCCTTGGAAGTGCTGCCGGGTAAATGGCTGACGACAATGACTAAACTGGTGGACCAGGACACTAGTAATGAAACGATATTTCGAGTTTGGGGGGAGTTGACAGTTTACAATGGTCGCAATTTCATTTATCTGAAACGGATCGCGACCGACTCAATTTTCGGTAAGCTGGCCAAAGCACCCAAGAAAGAAGCCAAACCCTCTGGCCTGGCCTTCAGCGGTGATGTAAAAGAAGAAAATAATGAAGAACTGATTGAAAAGGCAAAGGAAAAAGCGGCCAAAAACCAGAAAATGGCTGAAAATATGCGTGAGATTCTAATGAAAATACCACGCACCCATGTCAAATCAATTGTTACTGATGACAATTCCTCTGGCAGTGAACTGCAAGGCATGAATTTCAAGGATAAATCCGGCTTAAGAGAAGGCAAAACAATTGACAATAGTATCGGGATTTTGAAATTTGATGAAGTATCGATGCGTTATACCTTTATTTTCCAGTCAAAAGGTCAGAATCTGGCTGAGCCGCCGGTTTTTGTGCATCCCAATCAAAGACTGCAAGCAATGCAGAGTTATCCCAAAAATACCAAGTTTCGGATTTCCGGGCGTGTCAGTACCTTCCAGAACAAAGTTTATGTTTTGATCGATAAACAATTAGTGGTTTATGATTCAGACAATCTGCGTTAGATGCATTCGGGAATTCATAGAATGCTGATGATGCTGATTTGTTGGGATTATTGCTTCCTATGAAGTTGGTCATTCAGGTTGGACAAAGCCACCGGCATATGGATATTGAGATGCTGGTGAAAATCGCCTGCATCGGTTCAAGTTTATGCCCAATAAAAAACACAAAATTTATATTTATTCATATCTGCTTTCTTCTTCAGAAGATGTTTTTTCACGCCAAGCCGCCAAGCCGCTAAGGGTCTTGCTATTACTTTTGCCTTTTGCTTGAATTGGTATGAAAGTTCGAAAGTGCCAAGGTGTGAAAGACAGTTTTCATACTTTCGCACATTTTCACCGTTTAACGCTTAACTTTTGTCACTCGCTTATGACATCTGGCCGGGCGTAGAGACGTTGCATGCAACGTCTCTACAACTGTGTCACGGGCGTCCGACATCCAGCCGGCAGCAGCGACCAACGGAAGCGACAAATTCACCAACCAGTGATCCTTATGTAAGCGGAATGCAGGTTCAACCTGCCTTTTGCGTTAAAATTTCTTAATCATTTTTTTTGACCACGAAACACACGAAAGACACGAAAGAATATCTAAAAAGTCACAACCATCCCATAGTCTAGGGAATAGGTGTGTTAAGCTGATTTGCGGTAGCAAAAATAGCTTTTTTTTGGGG
>JAEIOG010000014.1 GCA_016342495.1 Phycisphaerae bacterium | reverse complement strand
CCCAAAAAAAAGCTATTTTTGCTACCGCAAATCAGCTTAACACACCTATTCCCTAGACTATGGGATGGTTGTGAAATTAATTAAACTATAACTTTTCAAATATATGGTGAATATGAACAACTTAAATTATGGAATTATTGGTAACTGTAAAAGTGCAGCTTTAGTTAGTCGCAGTGGAAGCATAGATTGGTGCTGCCTTCCTGACTTTGACTCTTCTTCAGTTTTTGCAAAAATCCTTGATGTCAATAAAGGCGGATCTTTTTCTATCGAGCCTGTAGGCAAATATACAACTCAGCAATATTATCTGGAGAAAACAAATATTCTAATCACAGAATTTTCACGTGGAGAGAATGCTTTTCAAATCTATGATTTCATGCCGCGGTATAAAACAGATGGCGGTGCTTATCATTGCCCTCCAGATATTATACGTTATATTAGATATTTGCGAGGCAACCCAAAAGTCCGATTTCATTTTCAGCCACGTCCAGCATATGCACAATATGATGCTCGTCTGGAAGTTTCAGAAAATTATATTAAGGGTATGACTACTAAAGGTCCCTACGAATCTGTTTATCTATATTCAGACATGGACTACGATAAAATTGCCAATTCTAAACCCATTTCAATTCAAAAAGATTGTTTTTTGTCGGTGAGCTATAACCAAAAATTGTTCAAACCTGATATGGACTGGGTAAGACTGGAATATCAGCGGACTAAAGTATATTGGTTAGGTTGGGCCGCAAAGACTCAAGTTTTCACTAAGTATCAAAAAGAAGTAGAGAGAAGCTCACTTGTATTAAAGCTCCTGACATACCAAAAAACTGGAGCTATTCTGGCAGCGGTAACAACAAGTCTGCCTGAAACAATTGGTGAAGTAAGGAACTGGGACTATCGATATTGTTGGCTAAGAGATGCCTCCATGACGATTAGCATCCTTACAAAATTAGGACACTATAGTGTTGCCGAACGATTTTTACAATTTCTTTTGGATATTATTCCGTTTAAGGATGAAAAAATCCAGATCATGTATCCGATCAATCATCGACGCCGATTAACAGAAAAAGAACTTCCATGGTTAGATGGATATGAAGGATCTAAACCTGTTCGAGTTGGAAATGCGGCAGTTACACAAAAACAAAACGATATTTATGGCGTTGTCCTCGATGCGATATATGAAAGCCTGACTACTTTTCATGAATCTTTAAATAATAAAGAAGATATTTGGACTGTTGTAAGAACATTAGTAAGGCACGTAAAAAATAATTGGAAAAAACTGGATTCCGGTATTTGGGAGTTTCGGACTGAGCAAAAACATTTTACGTTTTCAAAAATTCTTTGTTGGGTAGCAATGGACCGGGCGGTACGTATCGCAAATTTTTTCGGCAAAGACAAATATGTTAATGATTATGCCTCTTGGCGTGAACAAATAAAAGCCGACATTCTTAAAAAAGGTCGGGATCCTCAGACAAATGCCTTAACACAATTTTATGGCTGCAAGGCAATGGATGCATCTAATTTGTTGGCTCAACAATATGGATTTTTGTCTTCAAAAGACCCAATTTATGTCGATACGGTTTTACAAACATATAGTGATTTATTGAAAGATGGGCTAATGTTTAGATATACCAATGCCGACGACTTTGGACGGCCAAAATCATCCTTTACAGTATGTACTTTCTGGATGATCAAAAGCCTTTACTTAATCGGCAAAGAAGAACTGGCCACCGAAATGTTCGAGCAGGTATTAGAATATAGTAATCACCTTGGATTATTTAGTGAGGATATTGATTTTAGCTCCAAAAGATTGCTAGGTAATTTTCCACAGGGATATTCACATATAGCATTAATCGATACCGCTTTGACGCTTTCTAAAAGCCCCAATTGGTTCAAAGAATCAGATGACTTTGCCCCTTGATTTGGAGTCTGGTCTATGACTGTAGTTAAATATATTATCGTAGGACTTTCGCTATTAATATGCTTATCAATGACAGGTTGCATTTTGCTTCCAGCACCACGATATGTCAAGATTGATGATGGGTGGGAAGGTGTTGTCATTAATGTTCAAAATAATGAACCCATCGCTAATGCTTTAGTGACCAGAAGGTGTGGTATAATGGGAGACCCGCACTTTGATACTACTACCACCAATGCGAATGGTATATTCAAATTCGATAGTTGTTGGGAATTTCGATTCTGGTATTTTACCGCTGTAGGCGGTATGTCAACCTGCATTGATGGATCTGCTTCCTTAAAAGTCAAAGCCAATGGATATGAATCATCAAATACACAAAAGAATATTTTTCACGATTGGTTTTTCCCTGAAGGTGATTACCAAACTATATTCATGAAACCTGTGGCACCAGAAGAATAGCTTCCATAAATCGATCTGAATATCTGTGTAAAGCTGAAACAACTGGGTACTATAAAGAACAAAAAAATGCAGACATTTATCATAACACTTGAAAATATCCATATAATTTTTGGCGTATTATTACCATTGATTATCCGGTTGTATAAAGGCAAAAGCTTCGTCAGCAGTGTAATTTTTGGCTGGGCCTTAATAATCATCTGGGCAATAATATGGTGCAAAATGATACCAATGATTCTCTCACCTTTTGTAAGTAATGAAATATTGATGATGTTTCCTGAATCAATTGGGATATTGCCAACAATCATGCTTGGATGGCTACCGGCAATAGCCTTGACTTTAGTAGCGATAGTCATTGTCGCTGGTATCAAATTCTTTAAGAAAAGCAAGAAACTGTAAATAAAGCTTTAATATTCACGATACGAGAACTTGACTAATGTTTGATTTTATCTTAATTCTGGACTTCCTTCATATAATCTTTGGTATTTTATTACCTCTGATTATCAGGATACATAAGCGTAAAAACTTGTTTGTCAGTATAATACTCGCCTGGGGATTGATAATCATCTGGTCAATAACCTGGGGTATAATAATACCAATATATTTCCCAATGAGTATGTCACCAGATGCTATGGTATTTTTGTTTATATTATATGGCTTTGCCCCTGCATCAGTTTGTTGTTTAGTAGCTGATTGGATTTTAACTATTTTAAAATTCACCCATAAACGGAGTAAAGGTCGAGCCAGAATTTATTTTAAACGTGGTAAAAAGTTTAGTCAGAATCTCCAGTTTGATAAAGCTATTGAACAATACAGTAAAGCCATAGCCCTTAAGCCTGATTATTTCGAAGCTTATCACTGGCGGGCGTTGGCATACTATAGTACAGGCCACTATGAAAAAGCCATAGCTGACTGTACCATGATTATCCAGTTACAACCTGAGGATTTCGAAGTATCAAGCTGGGGTGTAATGCAATATAAATTTGCAAATGAATTAGATAAGGCCGTCAATGACTATACCGAAGCACTTCAACTGAAACCAGTAAATCCGATATTATATACCTTAAGGGCCAAGATATATTTTGACAAAGAGATGTATCAGTTAGCAATAGATGATTATACCACTGCTATTAATATAGGATTTGATGGCAATGATGATTTTATCGCAGACCTCTATTACAAACGCAGTCTAGCTTATGAAAAACTGGGGCAAACAGATAAATCTCAAGCCGATTATAATAAAGCCATAGCCCTATCGCCCAATATCATTGACCGGATAAATAATCTCCTGTGATTGAACTAATACCATCATCGCGAGATAATATTTAGAAACCGTTTGCGCATATTTCAATTTTTGCGGAATCAAAAATGGTTAATTTTTTGTGATTTCCTGCACTTTTTTGACATTTTCGCGACTTTTCGGGTGATGAAGTGCCTTTTGGTGCCCGCGATTTTTCGCTAATTTGGGCCTACGTGCAAAAATGGTTCGGTTTTTAGAGGTGCCTTAAGATATGGCCCATACGTTTGGCTTTGGTTTCCATATAAAAGCGATTATGTTTATTAGGTTCGAATTCTATGGGAATTTGCTCAGCTACTTCAATGCCATAAACTCCAAGGCGTGAGGATTTTACCGGGTTATTGGTCATAATCCGCACTTTTGACAGGCCCAGATCCCGGCATATCTGGGCGCCAATGCCATAGTCCCGCTTGTCAGCCTTATAGCCCAACGATTCATTAGCCTCAACTGTGTCTAAACCCTGCTCTTGCAGCTTATAGGCTTTCATCTTGGCAGCCAACCCGATTCCTCGCCCTTCCTGACGCAGGTAGATAACTGCGCCTTTACCTTCGGCTTCGATACGGCTCATAGCTTCATGGAGCTGATGCCCGCAGTCACATCGCATTGAATGGAATATATCACCAGTTAGACATTCACTATGAACGCGGATCAAAACTGCATCTTCATGGGCGATTATCTGGCCATTTTCATCCAGGTCACCTACGCCACCTTTGCATAATGCCAGGTGGATATCATTATCAAGAGAATTTTCGTAGCTGATAAGCTTGAATGTTCCGCAGTCAGTTGGCATTTCAACCGCTTCGATTCGTTTGATGAAAGGCTCACGCTGCATACGATATTCAACCAATGCGGCAATCGTACACATTTTTAAATCATGTTTTTTGCAAAACTCGATTAGTTCCGGTACACGAGACATGGTGCCATCATCATTCATGATCTCGCAAATCACTGAAGCGGGTTTTAGGCCTGCCAACCGGGATAAATCAACCCCGCCTTCGGTCTGGCCAGCCCGAACCATGACCCCGCCTTCACGGGCCCGCAAAGGGAAAATATGGCCTGGACGAGCCAATTCTTCAGGTTTGCAGTCATCTTTAACGGCCTGTAAAATAGTTCTGGCTCGGTCTGCTGCTGATATTCCGGTGGTTATGCCATCACGGGCATCGATAGTAACAGTAAAAGCGGTCTGCAATGCAGCAGTATTATGGGTTACCTGCGGGCGAAGCCCCAAATGGTCACAGCGTTCAGCAGTTAATGGCATACAAATCATGCCCCTGCCATGGGTAGCCATGAAGTTAACAATTTCTGGGGTTACCATTTCGGCGGCACAGACCAGGTCACCTTCATTTTCACGATCCTCGTCATCGACCAGGACAATCATTTTTCCTGCTTTAATATCATCTAAAATATCGGGAATGGTGCTAAAACTCATATCTATAACTTTCTGTAAATACTTACATATAAGGCATTTAAGTGGAGACAGGGATAAATTCTGTCAATCCAGATCAGTATTTTACAGTTTTTAGTTAGAAAATGAAACAGTTTATTGAAAAAAGCATGCGATTAGTCATTGCCCGACTGTTTATTATGCTCATATTCGTTAACATGCTTTATGCCATTACGGATATAAGTGATAGCCGACGCGATGGCCAAGGCGCTGGAAAGGCACCATAAAGCCCTGATACAATAGATGAAATCGGACCAAAATGGGGTAATATCGGGAGAAATTAGCATAAAAAGCACCATAATCAGCTGTACAGCCGTACAATATTTACCAATTTTAACCGGTACTATAAAGGTCTTGCCTGTCATAAAATAGATGACAATAAAGCCCATAACTACTAATATATCCTTGCCAATAATCAAGACTACTACTTCAACTGGGAGGACCATCCCGTTAATTGCATTTCTTTGCAGGGACAGGAGGATGCATGTACTTGTGATTAACAATTTGTCAGCCAGCGGATCCAGAAAAGCTCCCAGTTCGGTGACCATATTAAATTTGCGAGCACAGTAGCCATCGAGACCATCACTGATGGCCATAATCGCGAAGATAATCAGAGCGGCATAGCGGGCCCAATTTTCATAGCCATCCTGATTGATTTTCAGGACCATATAGATAAAAGGCCATACCAATAGTATACGCATAAGCGTTATTCTGTTAGGCCATGCCATTTTTAATTTAGCCATAACTGTGTTGCCTTTTGGGGATTATGAACTTTCAGCCTTATTTATTATAGCAAAAAACTCTTGGACTGTCATGGTATTGACGCCAAGTTTTTCGGCTTTTTCAAGTTTACTACCGGCTTTTTCGCCATAGATTACCAGATCGGTTTTTTTGCTGACTGAGCCGGTTGGTTTGCCACCCGCTTTTTTAATCAGGGTTTCCATATCAGTGCGACTATAACCTTCTATCGAACCGGTGACAACGACGGTTTTGTCTGCCAATGGGCCATCGGAAGTATCGATTATTTCCGGTCCGGTCATTTCCAGTCCAAGTTCTTTCAATTGACTTATCAGTTCAAGACCGGAATCGCTGTGAAAGAAATCATAAATGCTGGCAGCCATCACCGGGCCAATATCATTGATTTGATTTAAGGTATCGACATCGGCAGCCATCAGTTTTTCAATTGATCCAAAGTTTTCGGCTAATACCTGGGCGGCACGTTTGCCAACATGTGTAATACCCAAAGCGGCCAAAAACCGGTCTAAGGATTTATTCTTGCTGGTTTCAATTGCAGCTATCAAATTATTGACAGATTTTTCTCCCATTCGCTCGAGTTCGATGAGTTGATCATATTTAAGTTGATAGATATCGGCATAGTTATTTATTAGTTTGGCATCGACGAGTTGATCGATAACCGCCGAGCCCATGCCTTCGATATCCATTTGATTACGCCCGACAAAATGTTTTAGTCTTTCGGATAATTGAGCTTTACATAATGGATTCTGGCAGCGGATACTAACGCCATTTTCATCTTTTGCAACTGGCCCGCTACATTCGGGGCATGCTGTTGGCACCGCAAAAGCGATACTGGTGGCTTTGCGTTTATCCAGTTTCACTTCGACAACCTGAGGGATGATTTCACCAGCTTTTTCGACGATGACAATATCACCAACTCTTATATCTTTGCGGGCGACTTCATCAAAATTATGCAAACTTGCACGGGATACGGTAGTTCCCGCCAAGTGGACAGGGGTTAAATTAGCAACGGGGGTTAATGCTCCGCTTTTGCCTACCTGGACATCGATGCTTTCAATGGTAGTTTCGGCTTGTTCTGCGGCAAATTTATAGGCTATGGCCCATCGTGGTGATCGTGAGGTGAAGCCCAGCTGTTTTTGTTTGGCTATACTGTCAACTTTTATCACCATGCCATCGATCATGTAGTCAAGTGTATGTCTTTTTTCCAGCCAATTGTCACAAATTTCTATCACTTCTTCGATGCCAGAAGCCTTGCGAGTATGTTCGCTGGTCGGGAGTGAATATTCTTTTAATTTCTGTAGCATTTGCCAATGGCTGTCGCTGAAATCATCCGGGACGACCTGGCCGGTGGCATAAGCCAGAAAAGCCAACCTGCGATTAGCGACTTCTTTGCTATCTAACATTTTCAGAGAGCCAGCGGTGGCGTTGCGAGGATTGGCGAAAGGCTGATTACCCTGGGCTTCACGTTCGAGACACAACCTTTGAAATTCTTTGTTGGGCATATAAACTTCGCCACGGACTTCCAGCACTTCGGGGATACCTTCGACATCAAAGAGCATATCGGCGGCGTTTTTTTCATGCTTTTGGAGGGTTAGTGGGATATTACGAATTGTTTTGATGTTGATTGTTACATCGTCACCGGTTACACCATCGCCACGGGTAGCTGCCAAGATTAATACGCCATCTTCATAACGGAGTGACGCGGCTACGCCATCAATTTTGGTTTCAACGACATATTGCACTTCATCCTCATTTAGGGTTTTACGAACCCGCTGGTCAAACTGCCTTAGTTCGTCGGAGGAATAGGTATTATCCATGCTGAGCATAGCTACGGCATGTTTAACCTGCTGGAACCCTTCTAAAGGTTGGCCGCCAACCCGTTGGGTGGGGGAATCTGCGGTTATCAGTTCGGGGTGGGCCTGTTCAAGATCGAGTAGTTGGCGATAAAGCTTATCATATTGGCCATCGGTAAGCTGTGGCTGGTTGAGGACATAGTATAAACGGTCATGCAGGCGTATCAGCTGGCGTAATTCGTTGATTTTTTGCTTGATTTCATTCATTTTATAATTATCGTCAAATGGATTGGAAAAGATTAAATATGGAAATACAGAAAATCGACCGCAGATTTCGCAGATTATAATATGATTTTGGATATATTTGGGCTAATAGGCCATGGACGTTTGATGGCGAGGCTAGAGTTCATTTAATATTCTCTGAAAAAATTATCGCTCCATTTTCAAGTTCAATTATTTGCACCACTTTAGCGACGTGAAGCAAGCGGCATTAATTAGCCAACAAACAGCTGGAAACGGTAGCGCCCAGCTAAAAAATGCAAATTGTGGTTTAACCCCAAAATTGCTTTAATCACCATGGAATATAGCATAATACCTTAGCACGGAACTGCCGCTTCGTGGTGTTTTGCTTCATATAGCAACAATGGGAGACACGGCATGTTTTGTCTCTACGGGTGGGGAAGCTATCAGAATGTTATTGACCAACCTCGTACAATTCAATATTGCCACGGGGTTTGTCGCGGTAGCATTTTATTTTTATGACCCTAATTTTATCGCTTGTAGATTTTATGGAGATACTATTTGCGCTATGCGGATTAGCACTGTCGGCTGTGACAGCATAATATTTACATTCAATTCGGCTGGTCAGCTCGGCAGCTCTTTTGTGTAAATAGCCATAGATTTTGGTATCGGGAGTTTTGTAATTTGCTCGATAAGTGATAATATAACCATCCAGTCCAAGCATTTCTTCGGAATAGCCACCACCAAGGCCCTGCATTTGATAGGGAGTCTGGCAACCAGAAATTAAAACCAGGGCCAAAACTAATCCAACAACTAAAATTTTCATCTGATTTTCTCTTAAAATTGGTTAAAGGTGCGAAAGTGTGTAAGTTAGTATCGCTATCGCGATGTTATTTTATCAGCATGGGCATAGCCCATCCTACCTGCAACTTGCTTCAAATAGCTAAAGTGTTACAATTATTGCTGCAAGCGATGGCGTATATAGTCTGCTCTGGCCATATCGCGTTGAAGCGGGTTTAGTTCAGAATTGTTCATATATTGCAGATGGGCAGGCTGGATAAACAGAAACAGGTCGTTGATAGTTTCCAAACTGATACCTTCAATACGCCCCAGATTAATTCCAAGCCGCACCAGCGAAAGCTGATACATCGCTTCTTCTGAGGCAATCATACGAGCATTGGTCAAAACACCTAAAGCCCGGAATATCTTATCGTCCAGCTCTATGGGCTTTTCATCCATTAAAGCTTCGCGAGCCTTGCGTTCATAATCCACGACAGGGACAACAGCTTCGCTAATTAAATCATTGATAATATCAATTTCGGTTTTACCCAGTGTCGTTTGATTGGAAAGCTGGAACATATCGCCAACAGGCTCGGTTCCTTCGCCAAAGAAACCACGGACGGCAAGCTTCATATCATTTGCAGCTCGGAAGATTTTATCCAGTTGGCCAGTAAGCTTTAACGCAGGCAGGTGCAACATAACCGAAACCCGAATCCCGGTTCCAACATTGGTCGGGCAAGCTGTCAGATAGCCAAAATCAGGAGAAAAAGCATATTGGATTCTTTCATCGAGAATATTTTCGATTTTTACCAATCTTTGATAAGTTTCCATCAACTGCTGGCCACCAGACATCGCCTGCAATCGCAGATGGTCTTCTTCATTTACCATAACAGCCAGAGATTCATCGGCACTTAGTGCTAAGCCACCGGGGGATTGGGAATTAGCTAAATGTTTGGATATAAGATGCCTTTCAACAAGGATTTCCCTTTCCAGAGGTGAAGTATCCTGGATTTTCAAAAAAGTCAACTCATTGGCCAAATCGGAATTCATTAAACCAGCGCGAATATATTCCAAAAGTTCAAGCTTCTGCTGAGCATCAGCTTTGGATAAAAATTGAAAACCTTTGATATTACGAGCCAATCGGACGCGTGAAGAAATCACTATATCGCTCAGGGGCCCTGCATCTCTCATCCAGGTTGCTACATGTCTATAATCTAAAGTCATATATAATCTCAAAGTTAGCTAATTTTATAAATTTTCAATCTGATCGCGAATTTTAGCTGCTGCTTCGTAGTCTTCATGTTCGATGGATTGTTCCAGTTCACGTCTTAATCTCATTATTTTTAGCTGATCTGGTACAATATTGCTGCTGTTAACATGGGGGACCCGGCCAACATGTTTGGCCGCACCTTCATGGGCTTTCTGAATCAACTTGAGCAAAGGTTCCTTAAAAACCTGGTAATCATTCGGGCAGCCTAACAATCCGCCTTTGCGAAACTGGCCAAAGGTCATACCGCAATCGTCGCAACTAAGCTGAGAGACTTGCTGGGCCTGCTGTTGAGAATTAACCAGATCGGATAATAATTCTTTAACGGGCATATTAGTAGTTATAGTAATACCTTCCTTGCGAGCGCAATGTTCGCAGAGGTGTTTTTCTATCTTGAGCCCATTAATTATCTCAGTAAGATGTACTGTAGCCTGTTTTTTACAAAGCTGACATTGCATCATTTAAACCTTTCATCACAACAATTCATACATTAAGTTAAAAATATCTAAGCCATAATCATTATATTATAGGCGACCTATCATACATCGTCAAAAAATGGGGTAATTCTATATTATAAATATCGCATGAGATATTTAATTTATGCACGACTACCCTGCAGGGCCTACCATATGATATAGTGTAAGATTTCGATTCGCAAAGAATTCATGGTCACTCTATAACTAGAGTTATGTCTCGTAATAACCTTGACAGCCTTTGGCTTCCCACAGCTGGACTCGTGTAAGCTTGACCCTGGCAGGCAACAGGTCAGATAACCTGCTGTGGATAACAAAAGCGAAGTTCTCTGTAGTAGCGGCGATATCAGCAAAGTCAGGGTGGTTATTAATCGATCGGCAAGCTTCAAATTCGTCAGTGATTGCCTTGACCCACCCTTTTAGCTGGATAAAGTCTATTACTAAACCATGGTTATCCAGTTCATTAGTCTCAACAGTTACCTGAACTTTCCAGCAGTGATTATGCTGGGGTTCTACTGTTCCATCGGGCAAAGTTATATAATGGCTGGCATCAAATTGATGCTCGACCTGAATGCCAAATTTATGATTAATATTTTTCATTTAATCTTTCAGTGAGCAGTTTATAAATCTTATCGGGCACTAATCGAGAAATATCACCGCCATAGCGGCCAACTTCACGAATCAGGGTTGAAGATGTAAAACCGAATTCTTCACTGGTCATAATGAAAACCGTTTCAATTGCGGCTATCGCCCTATTTGTCATGGCAAGCTGAAATTCATACTGAACATCGGTTAAGTTTCTTAAACCACGCAATATTACCTGACAGTCATGCTCTTTAGCACATTCAACGGTCAGATTGGTGAAGCGGACGACCTTGATTTCGGGGTCATCTCCAAATTGCTCTTGGATCATTTCCAGGCGTTCCTGTCCAGTGAACAGACAGTCTTTCTGGACATTATCGCCGATAGCGACAATGACCTGATCGAACATTTTCTTGCCACGCTGGATAACATCCAGATGACCATTAGTTATGGGGTCAAATGAACCGGGGAATAAAGCTCTAACAAACTTATTGTCTGGCATAGTTTCTCACTTTCTGGTCTGCTACAGCAAAGTGGCAGATTCAATGACAACGGCTTCTTTAGGTACATCCTGCATTCCATGAGTAAATACAGTTTTGACTGCTTTGATCGCTTCAACTATATCCATGCCTTCTACGACTTTGCCAAAGACTGCGTAGCCACCATTGCTGGGATAATTGAGAAAATCATTATCTTTGACATTGATGAAAAATTGACAGGTGGCGCTGTGCAGGTCAGCTGTACGAGCCATCGCGACTGTGCCGCAATCATTTTTCAGACCATTGTCAGATTCATTTTGAATGGGTTTATTGGTTTTCTTTTGAGTCATATCTTTGGTGAAGCCACCGCCTTGAACCATAAAATTATCGATAACACGATGAAAAATTGTGCCATCATAATGGCCGCTTTGGACATATTCCACAAAATTAGCGGTAGAAACCGGTGCGTTTTCTGCATCAAGTTCAAGAATGACAATTCCTTTGCTGGTCTTCAATTCGATTTTTGGATTTTTTGTATCACTCATTAATTATTCCTTTGTGTTGAACATATTAGTTAGAGATGGTGCTAAATTTTATTTTTTATTTTCGATTTCAAGTTTTTTGGCAGTTTCTTCTATAGCATCTTTTCTGATTTCTTTTTTTTCTGCAGGCTTTTTAACTTCTTCGACAAGTTTGACTGATTTAATCAAAACTGTATCAGTTGGGACATCATTAGTGCCAGTTTTGACATAACGAATTTTATCGACCACATCCATACCATCAACGACTTTGCCAAAAACCGCATAGCCACCTTGTGCGGGATAATCCAGCATGGTATTGTCTTTGACATTGATGAAAAATTGGCTGGTGGCACTATCGAGAACCTGCGTTCTGGCCATGGCAATTGTGCCACGTTTATTCTTTAAACCATTCTTTGATTCATTTTTTATAGGGGCGTTGGTTGGTTTTTTCGTCATATTGCTGGTCATGCCACCACCTTGAATCATGAAATCACTGATAATTCTATGAAAAATAGTGCCATCATAAAAACCGCTTTTGGCATAAGCAATGAAATTAGCGGTAGTAATCGGAGCTTTAACTGCGTCAAGTTCCAATGTAATTTTGCCCATGGAAGTTTCTATAATGACTTTGGGATTTTTCGCAGAAGAAGTGCTTGCATCAACCTTTTTTTCAATTTTTTTCTTATTAATATCTAATGTTGTCGGATCAATTTCTTTGATTTCGACCACATCTTTAATAATAATAGGCTTAACCGGTATATTTCGCATCATGCCTTCGGTTTTAGTGCTTACCATTACAATTTTATCAACAATATCCATACCGGAGATCACTTTGCCAAAGACCGCATAGCCACCACGAGTCGGATAATTTAGGAATGAATTATCTTTGACATTAATAAAAAATTGGCTGGTGGCACTATCAACATCAGATGTTCTGGCCATAGCGATTGAACCACGAAGATTTTCTAAACCGTTACTTGCTTCATTTTTGATTGGAGCATCGGTTGGCTTTTGTTTCATATTAGTATCAAAACCACCGCATTGAGCCATGAAATTTGGAATTACCCTATGGAATAAGGTGTTTTTATAAAAACCTTTTTTGACATAGCTTTCAAAATTCTTACAAGTAATGGGGGCTTTGGTATTGTCCAGTTCCAGAACAATATCTCCCATCGACGTTGTCAGCAGATAGGTAGGCTGTTTAACTGTAATTTTTTTCTTAACTGCTTTAATTTCAGTTTTAATTTTATCCAGTTTTTTAGTTTTTTCTGATGTTGCTTTGAGGTTGCCTGATATTGTCTCAATTTTTTTCGCCTCTGCTCCAATTGCAAATACTGAACCATAGCTAACCAGGATAGCCATAATTGTCAATAATACCACAAATTTCACTTTTAATTTTAACATTTAAAATCTTCCTTATTAATAAATTTAACTATTTAATCATCAAAGCTTCATAGCTCATATCATTAGTTTCCAGTATAACCATATTGCCGGCACCGGTCAGCCAGTCGGTTGCTTCTCCGGGATTGATTACCAGTGACTTTCCTTCCTGACGAATATCCTGATTATGGGTATGGCCATAAATTACAATATCGTATTCCTGGCTTTTAACGACCTCGTCAATATCGAAAGGTACATGAATCATATAAATTCTTTTGCCGCCCAGGGTGCCTTTGTAACAATACTCATGAATTTCTCCGCCAAAGTCGGTGATGGTGTTTTTAAGCATCATTTTTTCGCCATCGTTATTGCCATAGACGGCGATAAACTTGCGTGCGTTTAAGCCAGCGAAAGCCTTAGCAGTAAAAGGCGAAACAATATCACCGGCATGCAAGACATAATCTACATCATTATCATTGAACAGGTCAATTGCTTTTAATACATTCTCATGACTGTCATGAGTGTCACTTATAATTCCAATTTTCATAATAAATTCCTGGTAGGATGGGCTATGCCCATGCTGATTAAATTACTCCATATCATATTCAATATTCTCATTAAACTCAAGTCCATTTACAACATTCCAATCAAAACCACGATAACACCCTTGACGATAATATTTGTGTACTGTAGACCAGGGCCATTCAAAAACATTTTTAACCAACCCATGTTTAACCGGATTATAATGGATGTAATCAATATGATTTTTCAAATCTTTATCATCCCTTATACGATGCTCAAAAAACCTTCGTTGCCATATTCCTAATTCATGTTTGTTTATCCTAGATTGACATTGTTCACTTTGCTGTCCACCTTTGTCTACATAGGATTTTGAAAACTCTTTTTTTATTATTCCCCATCTCCGGGAATAATTATCATCTTCTTTTGGCAATCGCCACACACAATGAATGTGTTCGGGTAACAAAGAAATCGCAATAACTTCAAATGGATAGTTTGCTTCTACAGTTTTCCATTCTTGCCTTAAACATTTTCTAGCCAACTCATCAATTAAAAACTTTCTTCTCTGATGCGTCACAACAGTAAAAAAATACGTCAACCCTAAATGCGATCTTCTATAATTAGTCATATAAATCCTTGGTATCCCATGCTGATTGGGACTAAAATATCGCCAATTATATTATAATCAAGAAATCAAAGACAGCATGGGCAAAGCCCATCCTACCTAATATGTCAAATTATCGCCATTTTCTGCCATCGTTTTCTATCAAATCTCTTGCCGGTTCTGGTCCCCAGCTGCCAGCGGGGTATTTGGCGATATTTTCAGCTGTTAGCAGCTTTAAACCTTGAACTAATGGGTCAATAAATCGCCAGGCGGCCAACACTTCGTCGCTACGGGTAAATAGTGTAGCATCTCCAGCGGCGGCGTCAAGTAATAGCCTTTCATAAGCATCGGGACTTTTGCCGCCAAAGCTTTCAGAATAGTTAAAATTAAGGTCAGCAGGGACGATTTTGGCTGGGCTTCCGGGTGTTTTAACCTGAAATCGTAAATTAATACCTTCATCTGGCTGAACCTGAATCGTCAGACAATTATTAGCCATCTGGTCGGCCTTATTATACAAGACACGCGGGATACTCTTGAAATAAACAGATACCTCGGTTAATCGAGCAGGCATACATTTTCCGGTTCGGATATAAAACGGTACACCCTCCCATCGCCAATTATCAATTAACAGCTTCAGTGCAACATAGGTTTCTGTTGCAGAATCGGCCTTTACGCCATTTTCATCGCGGTATGCGGGGATTTTCTGACCATTGACTTCAGATTCGCTATATTGGCCGGCTATCAGGTGATCCGGGCCAACATCGCCCTTTCTGATACATTTGAGCAAATTAACCTTAGCGTCACGGACAGCGTCGGCTTCCAGTGAATTTGGTGGCTCCATCGCAATAAGTGATAACAGATGCATGATATGATTCTGCACAATATCTTTCAATGCACCCTGCTGATCGTATAGTGCCCCACGGGTGCCTACGCCAAGGGATTCATGGACTTTTATCTGGATATGATCGACATACTTATTATTCCACAAAGGCTCAAAAATAGCATTGGCAAAACGCAAGACCAGTAGATTCTGGACAGTTTCCTTGCCAAGATAATGATCAATTCGATATATCTGATTTTCGTCAAAAACACTTGTCAGTTCGGCATTTAGCGATTTTGCGGTTTCAAGATCATGGCCAAAGGGTTTTTCGATAATAACCCGATTCCACCCTGCTGAACAAATTGGATGATTAAGCTTGGCTGCTTTAATATTTTCAACAATAGTGCCAAATTGACTGGGCTGGGTTGATAAATAATAAAGTACGTCAGCGCACACTTGATTTTGCTGGGACAGATGCAACTTGCTGGCTAAAGATTTATAACCTTCTGGGTCATCGAAACTACTCTGGTGGTAGCTAATAATTTTAGCGAAATCGGGCCAGTATTGAGCATTTTCATCGTTAAAAATTCCATATTCCCTCATAAGCTCAAATAGATAATCCCTGAAACTTTCGTCGCCATAAGGTCTTCTGGCAAAAGCAATTATGCGACATTGGGGGGAAAGTAGCTTTTGTTGATACAGGCTAAACAAAGCCGGTATAAGCTTACGGGATGTCAGATCGCCGGTAGCGCCAAAAATAACAATAAAAAATGGTTTAATATTGCATTGGTTAGCCACAGCATAATGAGCATCTTTGAAATTGTCTTTGGTCATAATCATATTACCTTAAAGTATTTAACATGAAATTAAAGTTTAAGGGATTATAGACGTAAATCAAGTGTTTGTAAATAATTATAGGGAAAAGAAGAAAGGAATAAGAAGAAAAAAAATGGGCCGACTTGGATTCGAACCAAGGTAAGCTTCCGCTAAGGGGTTTACAGCCCCTCCCCTTTAGCCACTCGGGCATCGACCCATTATTTTTTCTTTCTTGTCAGCGTCGACCGAAGCCAACACCAAACGAGAAGAGTAATTTACACTAAATATCTTATTTTGCAAGCATTTAATTACATTTTTTTCATTTTTTTATGAAATTTCGTGCGTCTAATCCAAGATTGTTATTTTTTCATCCAGCAACTTGCCTGTAAAGTTTTTCTTTATAAGTTTATAATCACGTGGCATTGACACATCAAGGTGAATCTGATTATTATTAACATCCCATTTTACACTAACAACACCATGAGCGGTAGGTATTTGTCCTGAACAGTTTTCCAGGCCAAGATCCCGCAAAGTTATATTTACGGTTTTTTTGACAGGGTCAATCTCGACGCCGAGGACATCGCGATACAGGCAATGAGCGACATGAGAGGCAAAACCATGATTACAACTGGCAGAGGTGCTGACATTTTCCCACAAAGTTCCGGTTTGCTGAGCCATATACAAAAAGTATCCCGCTAATTCATTTTTTAGTCGCAAAGACTCATTATAACGACTCAGCAACTCAAGTCTTAAATAATTACCAACAAAAGCATTGGCCATATGTACTTGTGGATAAGCTTTGGTATCCTTTCGGTCAGGACCAAAATCATTACACAGTTTATTCCAAAGATGTGGGTGAGTTTGAGGACTAGCAATATTAAAGTAAAAAGCATAATATTGACAGACTTCAGATTTGTTGGCAGTTGACTTCGCTATGCCATCTTTTCTTACCGCATTATCAACAAAAAACTGACCATCGAATGACTGGGATAAAATTGTTTTTTTAAGTTTTTTCGATTTTTCCAGAAGCTGTGGTTTATCATATATTCTGGATACGACTTCAAGGACATGGCTATAAAGCATGTTTGTAGGGTAATTGATGGGCCTGACAAAAGCGTTGGCCCTGGACCACTCAATAAATATCCAGCCTTCGAGATTTTCCAGTAAACCAGAATTATTTTCAAAACCTTCAAAATATTTAAGTAATTCCATAACCCTGGATTCAAGGGCATCGACAAGCTCCCTGTCATTACTTCGAACTAGATATTCGTCTAGTTGCACCACGAACCATAATGCCCAATTAGGGATAAAAACACCATCATTATGATCAGCCGGGTAGCACATTGGTAACATGCCAGCAGGTATATGGTCGAATTTGTCTGGCAGCAAATAATTTTCAAACATATTTTTTTCAATAGTGGTATCCCCTGTCAGATCAAGAGCGACTCGTGCGGTAAAGAAACTATCACAGAGCCAACCGGCTCGTTCCCGAGATGGACAATCCATAAAGACATCAGTGGCATTCTGACGGAAAGTCTGCTTTGCCGCCTCGAATATTTCAACTAAATCAGGGTCACTGCAATCAAATTCAGCAAGATCGGTATGGTCATTTGCCATTTCCCGTAGATAGATATTGCTGACTTCAATGTCACCTTCGATAGCCATCAGTTTTAGGTATCGCAGTGTATATGGTTCAAATGATTCTAAATGGTAGTTTCCCGGTTGTAGTTCATAGCCAATGGCATTGACGCAAGCAAGTCTTTTGAAATTAACATCATTATCCTGCAATATCTCATCAAAGGTTAAATACAAGCGTGTTTTTTGGGAGCAATGAATTTTCATACCCACAAACCCTGTAAGATTTGTGGCAAAGTCCACTATCGCAAACTGGTCGACTTTACAATCTAAGGGTTTAGCATCATACTTTTCCAGAACTTTTTCATTTGATATTGATTTTGTCTTCTGAATCTCAATTGAAGGGATAACCTCCAGTTCATTTTCTCGATAACCCTTGAATCTCGGGCTGATATTGACAAATTCACGCCCTTTCCAAAGCTTTTCCACTTCAATATTTTGGGTAAAAGTCCCGTGGGAAACAAAAGTTTTCGGCGATATGCAATTGAATTTGGAATATGGAACATTGCGAGATAATAATTTCATAGGTGGAATTATATCGCATTTGGCGATTTCAAAATCCGCATCTTTTTGGGTTTTCCAAAGTTCGCTAGTCAGATAAAGTTTGTAGTATTCAATAAAAGGACGCTGGAAACTATATCGCTGTACTTTTTGAGTTCGATAGTTAAGAACCGAAGCCTGGAATTCATTGCCATGGCCATTAGTTGAAGCGATAATTTTATCATCAGCGACAATCTCTGCCTGCAGAAAAGCTGGCTGATCAAGTAAATAAAAACTGTTGACATTATAGCCCGCTACTTCAATAGCAATGAGATTGCTATCCTGCAATTGCCCACTAGGCAACAGTAAGTGGTCGACACGATAAAAACCATGCGGGCCACGGGCTGGGCCATGTGCAAGAAATCTGCCATTGAGGAAAACTCTGTAATTAGATGATCCGGCAATTAAAAGATGGGTTTCGCTGGCATCAGGTTTATTAAAAATTGCACGGAAACCCACAAAAAGATTCATCTCTTTTTCTCGCCCTGATGGCCAAACAGGTTGAGCTGATTTGAAATATCCACTATCTGCTTTATGGCTATAACTGTCATCCTGGCTGGCATGAAGTATTTGAGGCAAAAAGAAAAACAGTCCTAAAACAATTACCAAAATAAAGCTTTTCATAACAATACCACTACTTATTAAAATTATTTGCATATTAATTAACGATGATGAATTTTGCCATAAAAACTCTGTTCTGTCAATAATCAAATAAAATTCGAAAAGTAATCATGAATATGTGTGTTACCATAAAAAAAGGATGAACAATAGGTGTCCATCCTTTTTTTGTTATCTATATGGTATTAATTATCAATCATCCATGTTGTAATAAATGCGTCAAGGTCATCCAGATCGACTATACCATCAGAAGTAATATCAGCACCCTGGCACCATTGATTACAGCCACAACAATCTGAGTTCAGCCAATATTTGGCAATTAGAGCAAAACCTTCCAAATTGCCCGAAGCTATAACTTCAATTTGAACTGTCATTTTCGAAGTTATGCCATCAGCATCAGCAACATCAACAACAAAAGCATTTATACCTATATCGCTAATGGTTGGAGTACCTTCAATAGTGCCATCGTCTGTGATAATGAGCCAATCCGGGCCAGATGCTTTGTCAAAAGTCATAGCTGTCCCTTCCGGGTCAGTAGCCATATTGGCGATATTAGCATTGTAACTGGAATTTGCAACGGCACGGTCAAGTATAACCGGGTTACTCTGGAAAAACGGTGGAGCATTATGATCATCGCGATACGGAACCAGATATTCACCAGCGATAACTTCCATGTCAAAGTCTGGCCCTTGCCATGCAACAGCTACATGATCACCGCCGCCACCTTCTTTGTGAACAGCAATAATATAATAGTGCTTACCTGCAATAAGTGGTTTTTTTATAGATCTCTGTTCTGTATATTTATCCCATTGTTTAAGGCTAGTATACCCTGGTACCTGGGCAATCAAGGCGACATTGTCAGGGTTAGTGTCAGGGCTCAGGCCCAATGCACAGCCATCATCCCCGGCAATCCAGAAGCTATATACACCTGAAACCTTTGGAACTAGAAAACCATGAATCCTTGAACCATAATTATCTGCGAAATTCGTTGATGTTTCAAAAGTAGTCAAAGTTTGAGTATAGTCGGCAGCGGTGTCATACTTAGGACTATTTAATAAATCAAGATAGTCGCCACCAGCTATATCAGTCCATATCTCACGGGTAATCATGCCAGTGCCATCACCGGTATTAAACTGCCATAATGCCCCTGGTAAAATTTCATTTTCAGTAACGATATCAACTCTCCAGAAGTATTTCGAGTTGGGCTTAAAGGTAAATTGCGATTGAGTTTCAGTTATTCTGCCTGAATATTCATCTGAATCAGTTGTAGCATTTGCTATTACATCAGCACTGCTACCCATATAAACATCATAGCCAGTTGCCGCAGGATTACCTATCCAGCTTAAGGTACTGCCACTAACATTTTGCTGGGTGTTTTCCGGCTTCGGATTAGAAGCAGGTCCGCCTTTTCCGATAAGCACGATCGTATTTATATCTGCGGCAAAATCATAAATTCGCACATCATCAATATAGCCTTTAAAGCAGCGACTGTTGTCGGTAGAATCTCTGCCGATATTAGTATCGCCATCCATAAAAGAATCTGGTTCATGATTTGCATAATGTATGCTTGTTTCCAGCCCTGCCCCGGCATACATATACATGGTGGCCTTATCAGGTTCGATAACCAATGCGACAAATGTCCAGGTATTATCAGGAACCTCCAAACCGGAATCCCAGTCATGATTAGTATTTCTCCAGTGATAACTCAAAGTATTACCATCATTGAATCCCAGACCAGAAGCTTGGCCGGAACGAGTGAAAAATATCGCATCACGGTCAGCAGGTATTCCATCGGTTTTAATCCATGCTGAAATAGTAACTTTATTGCTATTAACCGAGATGTCGCTAACGTTAATATAATCATCAACACCATCGAAATACATAGCATTGCCAAAGACAGCTTCCTGAGAAACAAGTTCCATTTCTTCAGCCAGGGAACCATTATTGTCGAAGCCACTGTAGTCGGCTGCCGATGTACCTTCCGCTTCATCAAGTTTCCAATACCCTTTAAGGCCAGTAGTTTTAACCACTAAAGTGAAACCACGCTCAACAACAATATGATTATCCGTATCGGTAAAAACAATTGTATCGGTATAAGTTCCCACTGCCAAAGTTTCAGCGACACTGGAATCAATACTAACAGGAAGATCATATGAACTGTTTGCTCCAATCATTCCAGCCGATATTGGCATAGTCAACCAATCCTGGCTTTTGCTAACGGTAATATATGAATTATTATCTGTATTGTTTGCTATAGTAAATTCAATAGCTTTTGATATTTCTTCGCCGCGGACCATCTCGACATAACTATTATGGGTAGGACTAATTGTCATTACCGGCGGGTCTTGCAAGACCACTACCGATGGATCACCATAAAGATTAAATAATGTCCAGTTATGAGTCCACCATGAGCTAATTTCTTCTTTTAGGTCATAAAGAGCCTGACCATTTGATTTGCGAGCAGCAACACCCTTGGCATAATAATAGCCCATTGCAGCTGCTGTTGGCGAATTCCTAAAATTGGTTTGACCATAATAATAGGCATTACGAGTTGCGCCAATTGTGCCAATGCCGCCATTTTTCAAAAGTGAGTAGGTCAAATTATCATCATGGTATGGATATGCTGTTTCACATGATCCCTGAAAAGTTGTACTGGGATGACCATCATCTAAAGCATAGGTATCACCAGTGCCGATAATGCCTGAAGCACCTTTTGACCAGCCATGGGTACTCCAGATAACCATGCCATAATCACCTTGGGCCCATGCCGTAGCTGGATATTTTGAAGCTGGAAATTCTGGTGGAGGAATGATCCCTGATTCGCTCGCAACGAAGCCATAGCCATCACGATAAAGACGAGCACTTGCTATAGCGTCGGGCTCGAGCAAATCATATTTAATCTGTTCACCAAGATTATAACAAGAAGTGCCGGTATCCAAAGGTACGATGGGGATCAAAACATTACGTCGCCAATTGGTATCTTCAGAATTTTCATAATTAATGGTCTTTTCAAGAATCGCATCGGTAATTGTCATATCACCATAATGCGGAATACGACCTACATAAATCTCAAAATATCGTTCTATTTCTCCACTTTCACCTATAATACCATTGCCATTAGCGTCCCAGTCAGCGGTAAGCTCTGCATAAAAATAATCCGTTGGGATATTTCTTTCACCACAAGGGTATAACTTCATAGGCACATAACCTTCAGTGGGAACCGGATTGCCTATCAAAAGCAGGTATTCTATTCCATCGGCCTGATAATTAGCCTGAAGCCATGCACGGATATTAGTTGCTGCCGTATCGCCAGTCCCCTGACCGAAGTCATCTTCGGTGATGAGCTGGACATTAAAACCTCGTGATTGCTTATGAGCAATAAAGTCATTAAGTTTTGTTGAACTTGTAGCTATTTCATTACTAGTGATGATTGTATATTGCCCAACACCTCCCAATGGCAAAATATCTCCATCTTTTACTGAAAGCGTGCTGGCATTGTATGAGTCCGCCTGCTCGGTGAAATTATCTGCCAGGGCTTTAACCTTGTTGGTAATGCGTGCATTAGCTGGCACTGCCGGGGATTTTGTTGCATTGGCCGCTTTTGTAGTTTCAAATTCGATTTCAACGGACACTGCCAGCTGACGAGATAATTGGCCGGTAACTGGATTATATCTAGCCATTGGGACTGCGATTTCGACCAACTGCCATCTTTCAAGCTTACCGGTGTCTGCAATTCTGGCAGCCTTAGCGGGCCATATTTTATTTGCCTGATAAACTCCGACATCATAACCCTGCTGGATATCAGCATCAACAGGCCAATCATAGACTATATTATTATCGTTGTCGTAAGTAAAAGCTACTGGCATAGGTGAAATTTGCCATCGCCCCTGCATCACAATATTTTCCTGATTGGCGACAACACATTTCGCAGTGGATAAAATTGCATTAACTGGTAATAAAACGGTTGTAACTTTCCAGGGGATCTGGGGCTCACCGGCAGAACTTAGCCAACTTACTTCATCAAAATTACATTCAAAAACTGCATAGCCGTCAGAATCGCTTTTTATGGCAAATTCGTCAATAATCACCTCTGTGCGGATCATATCAGCCCAAAGCGATATGGGTACCAGCAATAGCGATACAACTAAAACAAATCTCCTAAGATTACTCATCTGAATTCTCCTGTTGATTGCAATATATAAAAAAATGAAACCTTTGCTTTATATTGGGGGTAAATACAACAATAATTCTGGTGTCTATCGTATTTACATTATATCAGGTATGAAAATAACTTGAAAAGCGCTGTAATGTTCCTCTGCATAGGCACTTATCAAAAATAGCTTAATCAATTGAAATTAAGCAGCGGGCATACTTTTTGCTTAATTTTATGGGACTTAAATAATCAAAATCACAAGGTAAAATCCACTTTAGCAATTTATGTATAAATATACTATACATATTAATGGAAACACTGTCAATAAAATAACTGCCCAGATAACGAAATTCGGCCAAAAAATCACGAACAGATTATGACTTGACAGACTCTCTGGGTTTGATATTATTAGGTAAGGGTGGGAACTGGTTATAAAAGTAAATTATTCGGAACGCAGACTGGTAAATTCTTTACCTGCTGCACTAATTCAGACACAGGCTCATTTGAGCCACAAAATTTGGGAGTTTTATTATGAAATTCAAAAAAAACTTGTTTCTGATAGCAATTTTGGCATTGTCGGTGATGTGCAATGCTATCTTTGCTCAAACAACAGCTGTTGACCAAATTACTGCGAGAATTTCTGGTCAACCGGTATTTTTGCTGGGTTTTGAAGGCTTGGAAACCGTCGAACCTGCACTAAAGACAACCACTATGTACAAGCTTATCGAGGATCCTGCTACCCAGAAATTCATTGAACAGGTCAAGGCTGAACTGCTCAACAATAAAGAAATTAAAAATGAGATCGGTGAAGTCGACATGGAACAGGTACAGCAGGTCCTGATGATGGCTAAAAGTGTGGCCAACTGCCCTATGGTATTTGGCTTGCTGGCAAATAAGACTAACAAAGATATACCAATCACTGCCTTTGCTGTTATTGATGGCGGAGAAAATAAAGACAAACTTATGCCTCTATATTCCATGCTGGAAGCCCAGGTGAAAAATGATTGTAGAATGCTAAAAATCAATGGTTTTGATATGTACGCGGCCCCAAAAAAGGAAAAAGAAAAAGTTTACTTTGGATGGATGGACAATTATTTCGTATTCGTTTTTGGTGAAGATACCGGTAGCACCGTTAAAAATCTAACCAAAGCCAAAGTTAATAAAAAACCTGTATATTTGAAAAATTTAACCAAAACCCAAGGTGGTACAGGCGTAATAACTTTCTATGCAGATGCCCCGAAAATTGGTAGAATCATCGAAGATATCATGGAACTGGAAGGCGAAGATGAAGCCCGACAGATTTTTGAAATCGCAAAAGCCGTTATCGACAAACTTGGACTGGGTGAAATTACTACCTTAACTTCCAGAGTTTCCATCAAAGATGGCGATTTTATTGACGAAACTAAATTAGCAATACCGCAACCTTATACCGGTTTGATGGCCGCATCACGACCTATTGACACAGCAATGCTACAAATGGTCGACCAGAGTGTCTATTCCGTTAGTGTCTCTAATACCAACATTACTGCTATGATAGATACTATCATGAATACCGCCCAACAATTGGCACCCCCTGAAGCGTTCCAGCAAATTCAAGATGGCATCGGGATGGCCGAACAGCAACTGGGCGTAAAATTCCGTGATGGCCTGCTTAAAAGCTTTGCCGGCCCATCGGTTATGTATATGATCCCTCCGGGAACCATGCCAGAATCCCCCGCCGGCGGTGGTGTAATGATATGCGAACTTACTTCTGCCAAACTTTTCCAGGACAATTTTATCCCGCTGGAAAACCTGCTTCAGACACAATTTAAAGAATTATCCAATGGCATGTTCCAGATTTCCCAACAATCCTATGATAAATATCAAGTCAGAAGCTGGAATATCGGCCCAGCGGCTATGTTTGGCCTTAACCCCAGCTGGACCGTTCACGATAAGTATCTGGTCTTTGGCACAAACGACGCAATGTGTCGTTCGGCTATCGATTTCCTCAAACAACCTGTCGCCAAACGCCAGAGCATCTTAAATAATGCAAGATTCAAAGCCGCTACTGCCGACATGCCCAAAAATTTACTCAGTTTCAGCTATACCGATACTGAAAAAGAATTTATCGCCATGTCCACAAATATCCGGCAATTTTGGGGTATGTTCTCCGGCATTATCGGTATGCAGGCAGGAATAACAATCCCGCAGTTGCCAAATTTGAACCATCACGCCAAAGATATGAAACCAGCAGTCAGCTATTGCTGGAGCGAAAAAGATGGTATCTATACCTATCAAAGGGGTTCAAGTAGCTCCGCATCGATGGGAGCCGGTGGCATAGCAGCCGGTGCTTTGGGCGTCAGCATTCTTATGCCCGCTCTGAGCAAAGCCAGAACCACTGCCAAAGCTACTGTTTGTATGAGCAATCTCAGGCAAATTGGCGTAGCGACAGTTATGTATACTCAAGATAATGATGACAAATCTCCTGACAGCCTTGCCAGCCTTAAGCCATATCTGGGTGAAGATTTCTTCAATAGAGAAATCTGCCCTTCTTCTCCTCATACCCAGCCATATCACTATTATGGCAAAGGCGTTAACTCTTCTGCTTCAGCAAGTATCATAATCGCTTTCGATAAATATGACAATCACCCCGAAATGGGCCGCAATGTTTTATTTGCAGATACCCATGTCAAAAGATTCAGAAATGAAGCTGAATTCAAACAAGCTGTTGAAGAAAATAATAAATTACGAAAACAAGCAAAACTGCCTGTGATCAAAATCACTGATGGCCCATCAGTAAACTCATCAAAAAAAACTGATACTTTTTAAGTTATAGAAGCTATACACCCTAAACGCCATGATTTTGAGGTCATGGCGTTTTTTTGTCCTGAAATTTATTGCGAATTTTAACTAAAACTGTAGTGTAAAGTTTTTCAAATAGATTTTATTATTGACTTTTTGCGTTTTGAAAACATAATAGACAAAAGTTTTTTTATATCACAGCCAACAAAGTAAGGAGTGTTTTTGTGTTAAAAAAATCTACAATCGTAATGTTAATATCATTTTCTATATTATTATCAGAGGCCGCATTAGCTAATAGTACAATTGTGCCTGAACCGCAAAAAGTCAATTCAGATTCTCAGATTGGATTTATCTGCTCTGGAGTATCAATCAGTGATCCAGATTTGCTACTGACAAGTTATAGCAAGAGAACACTGGATCAATTATTCAATAAGGGTGATTCAACTAAAGCAAAGCCTTTGATTATCAAAGCTGATAAAAAAATAGCTGATGAAGGTTATCGCATTGATTTTGAGCAGCATGGCATTACAATAACCGCTTCAACGAACCGTGGTGTGCTGTGGGCAATCAGAACATTGCAACAGCTCACAGGTGAATCAGATAATGGTAATGGTCAAAAACTATTTATTTTCAATATTAACTTAGGCACGATTATTCAGGATGAACCAGCTTTTGGGATGCGTGGTTTTATGGAAGATGTTGGCCGTAACTATCGACCAGTGTCACAACTGAAAGAATTGCTCGAAGTAATGAGCCGCTATAAACTGAACACATTTCATTTTCATCTGACAGACTATCCTGGATGGCGGGTGGAATCGGATAAATACCCTGAATTAAACGCTGCTGACAATATGCGGCATACTCGCTTACCGGGCAAGTATTATACCAAAGCTGAAATCAAAGAATTAGTTCAGTATGCAGCGGAACGGGGCATTGAGATTATTCCGGAAATGGATATGCCGGGTCATAGTGAATATTTCACTAAAACTTTTGGCTTTGAAATGCAAACTGAAAAAGGGTTGGAGATTTTAAAAAGCCAGATAGCCGAATGGGTAGAATTGTTTCCATCGCCCTATTTTCATATAGGTTCGGATGAAGTGCGTATAAAGATGAAGAGTTTCATACCTGAGATTGTCAAAGAAGTACGCAAGTATGGCAAGAAACCCATTATATGGCGACCAGGGGCTGCACCAGTTGATAGTGAAATAGTAACGCAATTATGGTCAGGTAGCGGCAAGCCAACAGGTAAGAACCCATATATTGACAGCCGTTCAAATTACCTTAATCATCTTGATCCATTGGCAGGTTATTATCGTTTGTTTTTTCAACAGCCTTGCCGAACGCATAAAGGCGATGATAAGGCATTAGGCGGGATTTTTTGTTATTGGCCAGATAATGCGATAGCGGAGCCGGGGAATTCTCTGCGTATAGCTGCGGTTTATCCATCACTGGTTGCTTATGCTGATACGATCTGGCATGGACGTGAAAAGGATTATCAGCAATATTGGGCTAAACTGCCTGAAGCAGATACTGAAGAATACCAGGATTATTTGCGATTTGAGAATCGTATAGCTAACCAGAAAGTTTGGTTTGCCGAGAATAATATGCCATATCAATTTGTAAAACCTTCTCAGGTGCAATGGAGTATCGTAGGACCGATTGGAAATCGCGGCAAACTCGATAAAGCTTTCAGCGAGATCGAAAAGAACCCGACAGCGGAAGAATATCAGATTGATGGGAAAAGTTATAAATGGAGTGGGCCGATTAGAGGCGGGACAATTCATTTAAATCATTTTTTTGGTTTTGATGGTGTCATAGCTAACAATAAGGGAAATAATACGGTTTATGCTCGTAGCTTTGTATATTCTCCTAAGAGCCAGGAAGTCGGCTTTTGGCTGGGCTTTAACAGCCCATCGTTAGCTGGCGGTCGACGCGGGGCAGGCGTTCCACGCTCTGGCACATGGTCAAATGTTGGGAGTGATATTTTTATTAATGGCAAGCGTATCGACCCACCCCAATGGGATAATCCCGGATTAGTCGGCAATGCCGGTAAAGAAGTGCCACACAGCAATGATATTTATATCAATCGTCCGACAACGAAAGTTAAACTTAATCAAGGATGGAATACGATTTTAATGCGAGTGTCATTTGGTAAATGGGATAAAGGCAGTAGCTGGAAATGGTGTTTTACTGCGATTGCGGTTGATTTTGATGAGCAAAGTGGCATAGCCAATGAAGTAAAAGGTTTGAGATATTCAGCGAGCAAAATACGCTAATTATTAGAATAAGAATAGATAAATTCTATATTGTGTTGCCCGGGAGTGATTGGCACAGCCCAGAATGCGCCAAAGCCGGGCAATAGTTTTGCTTCTTTGCCATCAATATAGCAGTGCCAAAATGGATTGTAATTATTGGAGATAACCAGGATTGCATGGCCATCGGCTTGGGTTTGTACGGTAATTTTATCGGGGGTATAGCTGGTGATGTTGCAGTGGCTATGGGTTGCAGTTAGCAGCGGGATTTCACTTGAGTAATCCTTTTCCAGCAATACCATTTCCTTGATCTGGTCGATTGAAAGACTGGATAATTTTTTATATAGATCGGCCAGATTGTCACAGTTTTCAAAATTATTGACCGTAAAAGCACGCGGAAGATAATTATGATTAAAATAGACATATCCAAAGCCATCGACAGGAATATTTTTGGTTATGGCTTTATAATATGCCAAACCATTTTGAGGGATATCTGGTTCTGGATTTTCAAATATACATTCATAACCGGGATAGGTTAAAGGCTTTTGCGACCAGATGTATTTAGCGTTAGCTAATGAAACCATTTCGGTATCATAATGCCAGCTGGGCAACTGGTCAGTGGCCTGAGGATTGTAGGTGAGATTCAATTGTCGAGCGGAGCTGGGGAACATTTCATAATATTGTGAATCTGTCCCTTTTAAGGGTTCGATCATATTTAGCCAATAATAATAATATCGCAGAGAATAGCAGTTGATGTAGCCACCGAGGGTTTCGATTTCGTTAATCGCTAAACGGTAGCAATAGGTTGGTTTGTCGCTAATGCAGGCGACCCTGAAAGGTTCATTGCTATTATGATGATTACGGATGATGTCATCGGGGGCAAAGCTGGTATAGTTTTTATAGGTATCGAATAAGCCAGCATGTCTGCTGATTTGCCATGCGTAGGTAGCCGGGCAAATTAGAATTAAAATGATAATTGCAACACAGGTCGTAATCCCTGCTTTTTTAGCTACTTGCTGTTTAGCTAAGGTTTTCAGGAAAGACGCACACAGCAGTCCGGCCCATATACAGCAAAACCATTTTACTCTGGCGATATTGACATTGGGCAAATTATATTCAGCGGCTAACCGGGTATGCCAGATAGCTATAATTGGTATAACCTTATTGCATACGAAAAATAAGCCGAATAGTTTTAATTGCTCGGAAGAAACTTTTTTAAAGGAAAAACCAATGAGCATAATTGCTATAATAACATAAAAGCCTTTAGTAATATTTATATTAATAGCGTATTTAATCAATTTTTCAATATCCCATGCAGTCCGATGTGATATTGGGCCCAATTTTGCCAGAATTAACAAGTTGTCGATGCAAGGGAGAATGGTAATCGCCCAGAAAATAGCTGTCAAGAGGATTAGTTTTCTGTTTATTCCACCCATAAAAATAAAGTAAAGAACACAGACTATGCAAGCGAAAGGTGTCGATACGAAAACTGTATTAGTCAGGCCAAAACCAAAGGCAAAGAGTATCAGCAGGACTATGTCTTTGATATTTATTTTTGCTTTTGTGGATAAATATTTCAGAAATAAAATCACCAGCGGTAATAGTGCCAGAGAGCTATTATAATAAATATTGCTTAGCTTTAAATCTTTACAGGACAGATAAGCTATGGTAATAATTGCAGCAGCCAAGGCGGCGGCATTACTGCAATTTATGGTTTTTCGAGCTAATAGAAAGACGCTAAAGGCCAGGACCGTACACTGAAGGACAATCGCAAGGACATAGCCGACTTGATTATGAAAAAACCAGAGTAGGAACTGACTGGAATAAGTGTAAGAAATATCATTTACTGTTTTGTCGGTGCCACAGGCTTCGAGATTGTACCAGTTAGTTATGCCATATTCGTTGAAAAGTCGGCCATCATGGAAATTGCGGATAACATGGCTATCGAAAGTATCAAAAACTTTGATGACAGAATTCTGGCCAAAACCAAAATATGCAAAACAAGTAAGGGCCAGAAAAGATAATAGCCAAATATAAGGTTTGGTGTCGATTGAATCAGCTAGTTTTTTCAGAATTGCTTTTGTCATGGAATATATTCAATAGTAAAATTATTATGCGTTGAGTTGTTCAAGTTCATCGGCGGCTAATTGCCATTTGTCATAGAGTTGTTCGATTTCAACGTTAATATTAGTCAGCTGGATTGACAGTTCAGTGCCCTTTTCATTTTCGCCATTGGTAAAAGCTTCGGCTATCTCAGCTTCAAGTTTTTCCTTTTTATCTTCAGTTTTGGCGATAGAATCTTCTATTTTTTTTACAGTATTTTCCGCTTTGCGGATGATTGCCGCTTGAGCTTTACGGTCTTTCCAGGCTTGGCCACCGGCTTTTTCCTTTTCAGTTTTATCCACGCCACGATCTTTGCCGCGGGTGGTAATGCGTCCGGCGATACCTTGGAGTTGTTGGCTTTTCTTTTCCCAATAACTGGTAAAATTGCCTTTATAGAGTTTAATGCCTTTATTTTCAATTTCAGCGATATTGTTTACCACCGTATCGAGAAAATATCTATCATGTGAGACAACCAAAAGCGTACCTTCAAATTCCAGTAATGCCTGTTCGACTGCTTCTCTTGTCGGAATATCCAGATGATTAGTTGGTTCATCAAGAATCATAAAATTGGGTTTAGTCAGCATTAATTTTGCAAGTTGCAATCGATTACGTTCTCCACCGGAAAGATTGCTGATTTTTTTATAAACCTCTTCATCGGTAAATAAGAATCTGGCAAGAATATCTAACACCTGTTGTTCATTAGTATCTGGAATTGAAAGCAATTCATCATAGACGGTCGAATCGGCATCTAGAGTTTCCTGATTCTGGGCGCAGTAACCTACTGATAAACTAGGGCCAATGCGAATCTGCTGATGTTCCCAACGGCCATGGGTAACGATTTCCTTTAATAATGTCGTTTTGCCGCAACCATTATCGCCTGCAATAGCCCAGCGTTGCCCGCCACCAATCTGGAAATTAATATTTTCCATCAGAACATTATCACCAAAAGCTTTGCTGTAATTAATAATCTGCAATGCAATATCCGCTTTGGTGGCTTCGGTAGTGAACCGGGCATTGATCCTATTGTTTTTAATAATTGGTTTGTCAATTGCATCTGCCTGAGCCTTTTCAAGTTGGCTACGCCGAGCCCTGAGCCTTTTGCCCCATGAAGGGTCAGAAGCATGGCCCTGGGCGATATCCGCGAATTTCTGCACCAGTTTCTTAATGTCATCGATACGCTGCTGCTGAGATTTATACAAGGCCTGTTGAGCTTCGAGCTTTTCCTGCTTTATTTTCTTATAAGCTGAATAATTACCAGGATAACACTGGACCTTGCCATCTTCCAGTTCAACGATCTGGTTAGCTACCCGGTCTAAAAGATAGCGATTATGCGATACAATCAGCACAGCACCGCGAAAACGTCTGAGGAAATCATCCAGCCAGGCAAGCCCCATATAATCCAGGTGATTACCAGGTTCATCAAGAATTAATAAATTCGGATCAGATAATAATGCATGGCCCATAGTCAAAACATTACGTTCGCCACCTGAGAGCAGATGCACCTTTTGATCGAGTTTATCAGCTAAACCTAAAGCGTCAATCATAGATTGGGCCCGCGATTCAAAATGATCGCCACCAGCGTGGTCATAATTATCACGAGCTCGCTGATATTTATGCATTAATTTGTTCATATCAGCATCAGGGGTGTGATTTTCCAGCTCTCGCTCTCTGGCACGCAAATCATCATGGAGTTGACGATGCCTCCGCGTCAAACAATCCATCACCGTGTCGTCGGGGTCATAGTCAATATGCTGAGGGACATAGCCAATGCGAACATCAGCGGCAATATCAATACTGCCAAACTGAGGTTCTAAATCATCGCAAAGCATCTTCAACAGTGTCGTTTTGCCACAACCGTTTGGGCCGATCAATCCAATTTTATTATTGGGATTGATCTCAAAACTGACATTATCCAGAATTTGTCTTCCTGAGTATTCTTTAGTGATATTTCTAAAATTTATCCATGCCATAACTTAATTTTTTATCTTTCATTCGATTCGGTATAGCTAACGCAATATGATTTAATCAGCGTGGGCATGGCCCACCCCACTTTAAAATTGTGGTTCTAATTTAACTTCAATGACGGTATCACCTTTGACATTTTCCAACTGGACGGCCAATTGTGTTGTGCCTTTATTGTTTTTCTGGGGTAATTTCTGTTTTGTTGACAATTCGCTAAATATAGCATTGGCTGGCTGAAGTATAGTTGCAACCAGAGTTTTACCATTTTGAGTCAAAACTGCTTTTTTACCATTAAGAGTTATCTTTGCCGGGGTGGTCATTTGCCAACGTAGCGAAGATTGACCACTTAATGAATAATCATCTTTAACTGTGATGGCTTTACGATTGTCAGTAAGTTTCAGGGTTCTTATAACCTTAGATGCTTTATTTTTATAAGCACTGGTCAAATCTACTATTGCATAAGGTTCACTGGTATTAC
Source organism: Phycisphaerae bacterium (assembly GCA_016342495.1). GTDB lineage: Bacteria > Planctomycetota > Phycisphaerae > Sedimentisphaerales > SM23-30 > JAEIOG01. Next base: position 37,492 of record JAEIOG010000014.1, on the reverse strand, counting down.
CGCTAAATTTAATAAATTTGGCTTTGCCGGCTACCAACTGATTTTCATTATCAATTATTGGAACGTTATGACTCAATGAATTCAAACGATAATATTTCCAGCGTCCGCCACCCTGTCGCATGTCCCAATAGCTCAATAGATTATAATCATCGCTGCCTAAATCTATCGCCCATTGGACTCCTAGTGCCGTCAGTTCAAAAGTCCCTAAATCCAAATGGCCATGGGCAACTTGATTGTAACCGGCTTTAATACCGGTAAACAAGGCATTTTTATCCTTCCAGGCAGACCGAAAAACCGCTAAGGCAACATCGCCAGCAAAAAAAGCATCGAGGTCAAGTTGCTGGTTTTTATCAACTTTAGGCTTCCAATACCAAAGTACATGGCCAACTTCTGCCCTGCCGCTTTCCAATAATTCATGTTCATTGTTGGCGGCAAACTTATCATCATAATGTTTGGCCAGCCACAGGACACAACCCATCGGATTGCGACGAGCCTTGCCGCTGTCGGCATAATTGAGCATATAGTTTATAGGCCCGGTAGTTTGAATTGGAAATCTTACAGTTTTTTCCATGGCCTTGCTTTGGGAGAGGTTGAAATCATGCCCCAAAGCCGTATCCAATGATGCAAGCATCGCCACAGTGTAGCGGGTAGCATAATGCCAATAGCCTGGCCCTTCCATCCACAAGCCATCGGGTTCGTAGGATTTCAATGCCAGAGGTAGTGACTTGACAGCATTATCTATAATAATTCTGGATAACTCGGTTTCATCTTCAGCAATAGCCAAAGCACCAATTGTAAGTCCGCCATTGCAGACCTGGTTCCAGTTGAATTTATTTTTATGCCACCAGCCTTTGCCATTATAGCAATCTAAACCAGGTTTTAAACCAAGATCCACAATCGCCTGGCGAATGGTTTTTCGCTCTTGGGCAGACATAACATCATAAAGCCAATCATAACCAATAGCTAAGGCGTGTGTCATTTCCGCTACATCAAGAAAATGCGAAGGATTCCAATCTTGAAATTCTGAAACTGTCAGCATATTTTCAATAGCTTTATCGGCATACGCTTTCTTGCCAGTCCAGCGATAGGCAAAAGCTAGATCATATACCCGGTCCAGACAATCACGGCTTACATTTAACAGTCGAGGGCCAATGAGAATTCGTTGCAATGGCTTCTTATTCATAACTCCGTCGGCCTGCTTGATAACATCATTGACATATCGGGCCAAAACTTTGTCATCTTTGGCTAAACCTTTAAGCTCAGCCAGTCTGGAATTATTCATCAGCAGCCTTGGATGTTCTGTTTTCAAGCCATCCAGAACATCTGCCGCCCAGCAATTACAAGCAAACAATAAAACTACAATAAATAACTTTTTCATGAATACACCTTTTTTTCTTTAAGTGGTTTTTTCAATAAATATTTAATTGTCGAGCCTTGAACAATAATCGAAAAAGCCACGACCACATAAGTCATCGTTAAAATCATTTCTCTTTTGGGTTCACTTTCAGGAATAGATAGTGCCAGAGCTACCGCAATGCCACCCCGCAGTCCACCCCAGGTGAGAATTTTGATGGCATTGTCGGAAAATTGCACCCATTTCTTCATAACCATAATAGGACCCGCTATTGAAATAAAGCGGGCAGTCAAAACCACAATTATCGCAATCAAGCCAGCGGCTACATATTGCCAGTTTAATTGCAGAACCACAACTTCCAGACCAATCAAAACAAACAATAAAGCATTTAATATCTCATCGACAAGTTCCCAGAATTTATCAAGGTTATCTCTGGTTTCCGGAGACATAGCCCATTTCCTGCCATGATTTCCAATTAACAAACCCGCTACAACGCAGGCGATAGGCCCAGAGGCATGGATAGCCGGAGCAAATGAATACATACCGGTAACGAGTGCCAGAGTTATAAGAATTTCGGTCTGGTAATGGTCGATACTTTTTAATAGTCTAAATGCAATCCAGCCGGCAACTAAGCCCAGCATGATGCCACCAAAAGCCTCTTCGACAAATAATAAGGTAACCTCACCAAAACCTGGAGGCTTACCCAGGAATCCAAGCAGGACAATAAATACCACAACGCCGACACCATCATTAAATAAAGATTCTCCTGCCAGCTTGGTTTCAATACTTTTGGGTGCTCCGACCTTTTTCAAAATAGCTAATACCGCAATCGGGTCGGTAGGTGAAATCAATGCCCCAAATAACAAGCAAATTATAAAATTTAATTCCCAGCCAAAGCATTTGCTCAATCCAAATATCGCTCCGCCAATAATGAAAGTTGAAAGCACAACTCCAACTGTCGCAAAAATGCCAATACTCCATTTGCGATCACGTAAATTATTAATATCTACATGCAGTGCCCCGGCAAAAAGCATGAAACCCAGCACCCCTTCGATGAGAATCTTATAAAAATCAATTTGGCCAATCATTCGCTCTATCGGTTCATTGTCGAACAGCCCGCAACGGCGCAGGATAATCATGATAAAAGCTAATACCAGTGACATGGACATAAGCCCAATTGTGCGTGGCAGCTTAATAAATCTATGATTAACATAGCCAAACAAAGCGGTTAAAATAAATAGAATCGCAAAAATATCCAGTAAACCCATTTAATCTCATTTCCTTTGTGTAATGAACGTATCAATCGCAAAAAATCTTTTAGACTGCCCCACCAGCCCCGGCTCCGCCTGCTGCGGCACTATTTCTTTGCTGCTGGGCCTGTATTTCATGGATAACCGCGGCGGCATCGGTACTGATCCCTTCTAATGCCAACATAGCCATCCCGAAACCTAAACCCTTCAATTCATTGTGCCATACTTCCTGGCCGGATTCCCGGTCGACACAATATAGATGCCCGCCGGTGTGGGCGTAAATATCTCTTTCTGTGACCAGTATATTAACAAAGCTGCTGCCTTTGAGTTTACAACGCCAAAGTTCCGCTCCATTTCCGCGGTCAATAGCCACCACCGAACCTTTGATGCCTAAATACAAAATATTATCCATTATACACTTCCTTTCTTATTAGATTAGATCATTTGTTCTTGCCAGTTTCATTTTGAACAGTCTTTTCAACTGTATTTTTCTTTCTCCGTTTTCGTCTCTGTTTTTGTTTGCGGATTTTCTCATCTTTGATCGCCGCGGGACTTTTATGGCCCAGCACTTTTTCTTCCAATAATTCACACATTCTCTTACGGGCATAATAACGGTTTAAAGGTTGAGAGCGTTCCCGCTGCATTTTAACTTCAAAACCTGTAGGCTTGTGCTTGAGATATACACAGCTGGCCGTTTTATTAATCTTTTGGCCGCCGGGTCCGCTGCCGCGGATAAACTGCTCAATCATATCATCTTCGGTCAAACCCGCCTCGGCCATCCGTTTGAACAGTTGATTTGCTTTCTTTTCAGTTATTCCAAAGTCGGTCATTATGAAATCCGTTAAATACTATTTATAATCCATGATATTTTATCGCCCAGTTGTGGTTCGGTAAAACAAAAAATCGCCACAAACCCATAAATGACAACAATTTGCAAAAAAACAAAAAAAACTTTGCATATTTGTATCGCTGTGCTATAATAAGAGGTGTAAATAACGCATTAAGAGTAGCGTGAGGGATTGGCCCGATGATCGCTACGGCAACCTGGTAGTATACCGCCAAGGTGCCAACGCCAACCTGATCGAATTATCGATGGGGTCAATGCGGCTTCTGTTAAGCAATAAATGGTGTTTGGCCCTTCTGGAAACAGAAGGTTTTTTTATATAAAAATCGATAGAAAATGTTATTATTAGTCAGTTTTTATGCCGTAGTGAATGTTTTTGCCAGCCCTTTGATAGCACAAAGGCAAAATTATGACCGAAAAAGAAAAATATAACCTGGATTTCAGACCCAATTGTTATTGGCAGAGGGATGCTTTTGATTTTGAACGCATCGCCAAAACTTCTGCACATAAAAAAATATCACAGGCTTTAGCTGATGATCGCGAACATTATGCAATCCCGGCGATAAAGCAGAAAACTATTGCCCGAATCCTCATTGGCGGTGGCAAAAAGGATGTTATCCTTATTAGAGCCTATCAAAAAGGTGATTTAATTCATTATCGGGTTACCGATATGCTCCATTTTGCCTGGGGCGCCAGCCCTACCTGTGCTATTGAAACTTCTACCGAGCCGCTAACGCTAAAACAGTTAATATACCTTATTGATCACTCAATTCATCCAAAACTTGAAGGTAAGGGCCTGATTATGCCCTGGCTGCAAAAACGCATAGTCGAAGCCGGCCCTGACAATTTCGTGGGCTATGTCCAGGCAAAATCCAATTATTACCCCGAACTGCAAAGCTGGTACCAGGATCATGAATCTGAGATGCTGGATCAGTATTATGATCTGCAAGTGCCAAATAATATGCAAAACTCTGATAAATAGTGAAAACTCGCAAATTTTACTTATTCAATAATTCGGCATTATCTACCCACATCGCAAAGAATGGCTCGCCACCATCACGTTTTTTCAGGTAGATCATAAATGGGCGATTGAATTTAAAATCACGCGGTTGACATTCCATCAGATCAGCATTTCCTTCTGATACAACAAAAGCTCCGCTTCTATCCAGACGAAATGAAATATCCTGCAATGCTTTACCAATAAAGAGTTCATCAAAACCCTTATTTTTCAGATTAACACCAATCAGTTTTTTATAATCATGTTCAATCTTCCAGCAAGTTACAGGTACAGATAATTCATCACCGCCAGAAAAAATCTTTTCAGATTCATGAATATCGGCTGTTTTAAATTCTTCAATCTTAGTTTCAATATATGCTATTGTTTTATTCAGAGTGTCCATTGGCTCAACGCAAGCTAAAATAACTTGATAAGGCGAGGTGAATTTGCATGGATCAATTATAAATTCTTCTAAACCAAATTTCTCATCATATTCTTTGAAATACAATACATCAATCTGCCGGGCAATGTCTCTTCTACCGCTGCGATAACTTTCTCTCAGGCCAAATCCCTCAATATTTGTTGAGGTTCCATCAGAGTTTATGAAAGTAAAAGCCTGCTCCATAAAAGGTTCAGTAAACTTAGCCCGGACATTTAAATAGCTATAAGCCCAGATTATCTCCTCACCACCAGGGATTAGATGCGATGTATCATAATCCGGAAACTTAGCGGCCATCTCCTGCTTTATTGTTTCTATTATACCATCTGCGACATAGCCCGCTTTTGCATAGTAATCCTGAGTATCCAGATCATTTTTGCCCTGCTTGGCATTGTTCAGACTTTGAGCGATGGCGTTGACTACGGGGTCAGTTAATTGTATGGGAGATTTGATAATGTCATTTTTTAACTCATTCCATGCCAACTGAAAGGTACTGCACCAGATAACATTACCTTCGGGCATGGGGGTATCCAGAGTCGGTACAATTTTAGTCTGGGTGAGCTTATCAGAGCTATCGTTGAAAACCTTTTCGGTAGTAATTTCGGTATCACTGCCACAGCCAACAAATATAAACAATAATAAAAGTATGCCCCATTTATGCATATCGAACCTCACAATCTTTCCAAATCAAATTAATTAAACCTACTGGGAATATTTTAATAAGAAAATGACAGGAATGCAACAGTGAAATGCTATCAGGATAGCCTGTTTTTGAAATCTTCGTATTCAAAATGTCGCTGGACAGTGAATTCCTGGGTACTTGGGTTATAAGTTACAATATCAGGCAGTGCGATGCCATTGAACATGGTGTTTTTGACCATGGTATAATGAGCCATATCGCAAAAGATAAGTTTATCTCCAACTTTGAGTTCATGATCGAAAGAATAATCACCAATGACATCGCCTGCCAGGCATGTGGGCCCGGCAAGACGATAGGTATGAGCTTTATCATTAGGAGTGGAGGCACCCTGAATTTCAGGTCGATATGGCATTTCTAAGACATCGGGCATATGCGCCGATGCTGAGGTGTCCAGAATCGCTATTGGCATTTCATTGTAAGTTATATCAAGTACAGAACAGATGAGAAAGCCGGTGTTTATCGCTATCGCCTCACCCGGTTCGAGATAAACCTGGACATCATATTTACCCTGGAAATCAGAAATCAGTTCACACAGAAGGTCCACATCATAATCAGGACGGGTAATATGATGGCCACCGCCAAAGTTAACCCATTTCATTTGATGGAAATACTGGCCAAACTTATCTTCGACAGCTGCCAGCGTTCTTGCCAGTGAATCAGAATTGAGTTCACATAGATTGTGGAAATGCAGACCTTCGATGCCATCGAGCATATCAGGACGGAAATTCGCCTCAGTAATGCCCAAGCGTGAATATTTGGCACAGGGATCATAAATCTCGACAGAAGTTTCACGATGCTGAGGATTTAGACGTAAACCCGGGCTGACATTGGAATCATCAATAAAGGGTTTAAATCGCTGCCATTGCGAAAATGAATTAAAGACAATATGGTCACAAATTTGAGTAAATACTTCTATTTCATCACCACGATAGGCCGGAGCGCAAAGGTGCAACTCCTTGCCAAACAGTTCTTTAGCAAGCTTAGCTTCAAATAAAGCGCTGGCTGAGGCACCAGCGAGGGCTCCGCTTACCTGATCAAAAACAGACCACATCGCAAAACCTTTTAATGCCAATAGTATTTTAGCGGCGGTGCGATCTTGAACATTTTTGAGAATAGTCAGATTGGAAGCTAAACGACCTCGGTCAACGACATAACATGGTGTGCGTAAAGAACTTATGTCAGCAGTGAAATTATTCATAAATAAAGGCCCTTAACTGAAATAACAAGAGGGAAGTACAAAGAAGAGGGAAAAAATGCCAAAGGTGGGAATCGAACCCACACTTCCGTGAGGAAACGGGATTTTGAATCCCGCGCGTCTGCCAATTCCGCCACTTTGGCTTAAGTCATTTAGCTATAAAGGCTTATAACTTATAGGCATCCGGCAAAATTAAGTTTGCCAGCTCACACAACAAGTTCGATAATATGTGTGAGCCAAGAATAATATCTAATTTATTAGGCTAAGTCAATGCTAAAAACCAGACAAAAAGATTATTTTTATTCATTAAAACCCTTTCATAGAGAATTCACCTGTTAGAAATGCCACATCAGCACTAATTTTACAATATTCCAATAAAAAACTTTAAGAATACATCAAAAGCGACGATAATCATATTAAATGGACTATAATATATTTACACAATAATCAGGTAAGAATATGCCCTTAATTTCCGTAATTATTTCTGTTTACAATGAAAGCCTCTGCCTTGAGGCCTTATATGAGCGGCTGGCAAAACTCAAAATCTCTGTTAATGACCATAAATTTGAGTTTATTTTTGTAGATGATGGCAGCAAAGATGATTCACGTGAGATTATTCGCAAATTAGCAAAAACAGACTCCGATGTGAAATATGTGTTTTTCAGCCGCAATTTTGGTCATGAGATGGCTATGACCGCCGGGCTGGACCATGCCAAAGGCGACGCGATAGTATTAATCGATGCTGACCTGCAGGATCCCCCTGAAGTTATTATTGATATGATAGGAAAATGGAAACAGGGCTTTGAAATAGTCTATGCCCGCCGAACCGTTCGCAAAGGTGAAACTATTCTTAAACGTTTTACTTCATGGGCATTTTATCGGTTGATCCGCTGGCTTAGCAAAGTTGATATCCCGGCAGACACCGGTGATTTTCGATTAATGGATCGCTGTGTGGCAGACCAGATATTGCGGTGCCGTGAACGTAATCGTTTTTTCCGGGGTTTGATTGCCTGGGCTGGCTTTAAGCAATGCCCGGTATTTTATGATAGAGATGAACGACTGGCCGGAGAAACAAAATATAGTTTTTTTAAGCTGGTTAAACTTGCATTTGATGCTGTGCTGAGTTTTTCGGATGCACCGCTACGCTTAGGTGTTACACTTGGCGGGATCGTCTGCCTGATTTCATTTATTATTGGCATTTCTGTTATTATCCAAAAGTTGGTTTATGATATAAAAGTTCAAGGTTATGCTTTATTAATAACTGCAATTACTTTCCTGGGCGGAATTCAATTATTGGTCATTGGTATGATTGGTGAATATATTGGCAGAATATTTACCGAATCACAAGGCCGCCCTTTATATATATGTAAGGAAAAATCCGATTCACTGCCAGCTGAAGTTGAAGGTTTTCACAGCAATCCAGAGTCAATCACCCAAGAGGAAGTATGATGGAGCAGGAAATATATGATCAGATGTATGAGCTGGAACAGCATTTTTGGTGGTTTACTGCCAAACGAAGAATAATCAGCCATCTATTAAAAAAGTTTTTACCGAAAAACAGCGGTAAAAAAGTTTGTGATATAGGTTGCGGCTGTGGCATGACCATGGTTGAACTACAAGAACAAGGCTATGATATAAGCGGAATAGATTTTAGCGATACCGCACTGGGATATTGCCGCCAGCGAAATATGACAGTTTTCAAAGGTGACATCATTAAAGGCCTCGAACTTAAAGATGGATGCTTTGACGCGGCCTTGATGCTGGATGTCGCAGAACATCTTGATGATGATACCGCCGGTATTACTGAGGCTTTAAGATTAGTTAAACCCGGCGGGATATTAATTATAACTGTACCAGCATATAGCTGGCTCTGGACCAAAAGAGATGCGTTGCACCATCACAAACGTCGTTATAATATGTCACAATTTAAGAAAATCATTGCCCCGCTTGATGTGAAAATAGTCCGGCTAAGCTATGCTAATTCATTATTATTTCCGTTGGCATTGGCTGAAAGGCTTTTTCATAAATGTTTGCCTTTTTTGCAAAGAGACGCTGACATAATAATACCACCACTAGGCAGCAATGAATTGCTTTGTGAAATATTCGCACTGGAAAAACATATCTTATCAGCAGGCATCCCTATGTTTGCTGGCCTGTCGATATTGACAATACTGCAGAAAAAATGATCTATTATTTTTTACGTATCATCTGCGGCTTAGCAGGCATAGAATTAATTATGTCCTGAAGTTTTCTACGAATGGTTTTGGTTTCTTGAGTATCCTTATCTACGGTAATTGGCGACTTTTCCATTACATCATTTTTAATGTCATAGAGTTTACCATCGCTATATAGTTTCCAGCGTTTATCACGGGCAAAGCTGCTCTCCTGATTTGGCTTAGCAACAGGTCTTGGATTATAATACATAAAAATTGCATCACGCGGATTGCCCTTTTGACCTTTGAGCTGAGGGAAGAAACTCTGGCCATCAATCTTAACATTATCAGGCAGCTTCATCCCAGTAGCTTCAGCGATAGTTGGCATAAAATCACTCATATCTACAAGATCATCGCAAACAACCGCCCCTTTGGCATCTAACATATTAGCGATAAGCGGAACCCGGGTGCCATAATCTGTGGTTTTAGATTTTGCACCCTGGATGGTGAGATTACCGAGTTTTGAAATAATTGAGGTATTAGTCCCATTGTCACCAACAAACATAATCAAGGTATTATCCTGAATATTTTGAGATTTAACAGTATCAATAATTTTGCCAATAAGCTTATCCATATAATTTACCATGTCAGCAAAATTCTTCTGTTTATCTTTACATTTTGGGTCTTTGCTATCGGGAGTTACCGGGAAAGGATTATGGACCAGAATCATCGGATAATAAACAAAAAATGGTTTAAAGCTATTTTTCTCAATGAAATCAACAATATGGTTTGTACAAACATCGGGGCCATAGGATTCCTTAGGAAATTGTTTGTGAATGCCATCGATACGCAAATATGGTCCCCAATAGCGTTCACCTAATTTTTCGACCTGCCATAGACAATGAGTATCAAATCCGGCATCTTCGGGTAAGGTTCCGGTCCCTCGAACTTCCTTAGGATAATGTTCAGCTCCAAACAATTGCCATTTGCCAGCAATACAGGTCTTATAGCCGACAGTTTTAAGCATCTGACCAAATGTCTGCTGAGATTTATCCAAAACACTAAAATCAACATAATTCCGAATATTGGATTTCCCTGTCATTAATTTAACGCGGCTGGGAGTACAAAGTGGTTGTGCATAGCAATGAGTAAACCGGATGCCATCAGCGGCAAGTTTATCCAGATTGGGCGTGCTGTACATTTTGCTGCCATAACAGCCAAAGCATTCAAAGCCAATATCGTCAGCCATAATAAGAATGATATTGGTTTTGGACTTTTGGCTAGCAACTGAAATTTTGGGCACGACAGCGGTAACTGCAAAAGCAGAACTCAGTCTGATAAAATCACGCCGAGAGTAATTATTACAATTAAAATTCATGCTCAGCCCCAAATTTTGGATGGTTATTTATGAAAAAACCTCGACTTTCAAGATCGAGGGTTTTAGATTATTTTTAAGCAGCATTTTCATTGGTTGGGTCTATATCATCTTCGGCAAACTGAACTGAAACTTTCTTACTAACGCCACGTTCCTGCATAGTCACGCCATAGATGGTATTGGCAATACTCATGGTTCGGCGTGAGTGAGTGATGATGACGAATTGAGATTCACTTAAGAATTCCTGAACCACCATATTAAAGCGTTCATTATTAGCTTCATCTAAGGCCGCGTCAACCTCATCAAGCAGGCAGAATGGTGAAGGTTTACTCTTAAAGATAGCCATTAGCAATGCCACGGCGGTCATGGTTTTTTCGCCACCGGACATAAGGGAAATATTTTGTAGTTGTTTGCCCGGAGGACGAGCGACAATGTCTATGCCACATTCGAGCATATTGTCAGGATCCTGCAAGACGATTTCAGCTTTGCCACCACCAAATAGTTTGCGGAACAAGTCGGCAAAGTTTTCGCGGATAATTTCAAAGTTTTTACGGAATAGCTCAATGCTTTTAACATTGATAGTTTCAATAAGATCTTCCAGTTCTTTTTTTGCTTCGGAAAGATCTTTAGCTTGTGCCAAAAGGGTTTCGCTGCGTTTTTCAAGTTCTTCCTGTTCGGTGATAGAATCAAGGTTAATATTTCCCAGACGATTAATTTTACTGCGCAGGTCTTTAATTTCAGCAGAAACTGCTTCCCAATCCATTTCCTGAATTTCAGTGGTCTGCAGGGTTTCTGCGACATCGATTTGCAATTCTTCCATAGCACGCTGATTGATATTTTCAATTTTCAGGCGGGCTTCATTATATTGCATTTGTTGCTGATGCAGTTTTCCCTGGAGTTCTTCCCGACGTTTAATATCGACTTTGGTTTGCTCGTAAAGATTGACTTTTTCTTCATGCAGGTCATACCTTTGAATTCTGAGCTTGCCGGAAACTTCCTGATGACATTGACGCTCAGAAAATAAATCAGCGATACGGCTTTCTGAATTTAAGATAGATAACTCTGTTGTCACATAATTTTCATCAGCATGATCCAATTCATTTTGCAGAGTCGCAATATTGTGCTGATAACGCTGAAGCTGAGATTTAACTGAAGCAATCTTCTCCCGCAAGGCCATGGTTCGCTGCTGAATCTGGCCAAAGGAAACTTTAACATCGGTTATATCGCTTTGGATTTCTTCATCCTGACTTTGCAGGATGTCGATACGTTCTTCCAGAAATTCAATATGTTCATTACGCTGCAGTGAAACTTCTTCGAGTTCTTCAAGTTTCTGCTGGCTGTCAGTTTTACTCTGGTGGGCAACATGAATCTGGGCATCGAGAGTGTCAATCTCCGAAGCAATCAAAGGCTGTTCGTGCTTGAGCTTTTCGAGATTATGATCAATCTGATCGGTTAGACCTCGAATTTCAACTTCTTCGGTGCTGGTTTCATAGATAACGGTACGAAGCTCTTGCAGATTCTTGTCCAGATGCTGAGCCTGCGAAACATATTGTTCAGATTGATATTGCAGGTCATTGATGCGGTCAGCGGCTTCGGCGAGACTTTCTTCCAGTTGTCGCAATTCACTTTTACGGGAAATCAAGCCAGTTTCAGCAATTTGCGGGCCAACATGTAAAGTGCCGTCGGCTTCTAGAACTTCGCCGGAAAGCGTTACAAAACGATAGTCTCTCGGCAGTTGACCAATTAAGTCAAATGCGTCACTTAAACCTTCAACCAATAAGGTGTTGGCTAAAAGGTTCCGGGCTAAAATCTCACAATCAGCTGGATAGCTAACCAGATCAATTAATTTATTTTTGATTTGTGGAAAAGCATTGATGTCTAAAGATTCCGGCGTTGATGTAAAGCGATCCAGGCATATCATCTGTACGCGACCTTTAAGTTCACCGAGTTTATCAGCATCGGCAAGGACAGCGGTACTATCGGTAATGACAAGATGTTGGGCTTTGTCAGCTAAGGCTGCTTCGATGATACCGGCATATTGGACATCAGCCTGAATAAACTCAGCTAACATGCCTTTGACATAAAGATATTCATCAGAATTTTGACGAGCCTGAAGAATTTGTTTAACACCCTGATCGACACCATCGAATTTGGCTTCCAGATCAGAAAGCAGCTGTTGGCGCGAAAGCAAGCCACTGCGATATTCTTTGGCGGTAGAAAGATTTTCGCTGCACTTGAGTTGTTCTTCGCTAAGTTTGGCCAGCTTCTGGCGTTTTTCTTCCAGTTGGAATTGAGACTCGGCTTGAATCTGCTTGATGCTGACAAGCTTTTCTTCCAGAGTCATACGCTGGGAAAGGAGAGTTTCGATTTCTTCGGATATCTGGCCACTGCGATTACTGAGCCGATCTTTCTGACCGGTAAGATTATCACAGCGATAGTCTATCGAATTAATTTCGTTGTGCAGTTGAGCGGTACGGCGAACGATATCAATCACACCAGATTTTTCATCTTCAAGCTGATCGCGATATTCATTAAGCTCAAGAATGAGTTCCTGACGCTGATCCTGCAATTGTCGAAGTTTATCCTGCTTAGCTTGTAATTCATTTTGAGCATTGTCGATCTGGGCTTGGTCAATTATTGCATTTTCCTGCAAATGACTGGATTGCTGGCGAAGCTGCTGTACCTGGCTATTATTGCGATTACGCATACCGGAAAGCTCGCCCAGACGTTTATGGCCCATTTCGATACGATCTTCTTGGGTAGCGATCTGGCCAGTGCATTGCAGGAGCTGATTTTCTGCCTGATGAATTTCATTATCCAGACGATCAATATCATGGTCAAGCAAACTTAACCGGGCTTCTGCTTTTTCAGTAGTAGCGGTAAGAGCGACCAGTTCATCCTGAACATCCATGATTTTCAGACGAGTCTTTTCAGATTTTTCCTGTAAATTGTTATATTCAGAAAGTATCTGGGCAAGCCGCAGTTCATTTAGCCGCGAGCTATATGTCTGATAATTACGAGCTTTGCCGGCTTGAAGTTTGATGGAACGAAGACGTTTATCATGTTCATTTACAATATCCTGCAGACGCAGAACATTTTGTTCGGTACGCTCAAGTTTGCGCAGGGCTTCTTTGCGACGAGTTTTATATTTGCTGATGCCGGCGGCTTCTTCGAAAATAATACGGCGTTCATCAGCAGATGCCTGTAGCATAGATTCAACTTTACCCTGTTCGATAATTGAATAGGCATCGGCCCCAATACCGGTATCAAGGAACGTTTCGCGTATATCTTTGAGACGACAGTTTTTGCCATTAAGCATGTAAACGCTTTCGCCACTACGAAAAAGCTTACGGACTACCGAAACCTCGTCAAGATCATGGGGAAGCATGCGGGTGGTATTGTCAAAAACCAGCTGAACTTCAGCATAACTCATGGATTTGCGGGTGCCAGAGCCATTAAAGATGACATCAAGCATCTGCGTGCCTCGCAAAGCCTTGGCCGATTGAGCACCGAGCACCCATTTGACGGCATCGACGACATTACTTTTGCCGCAGCCATTGGGGCCAACTACAACGGTAACACCATCGCCAAATTCAAATGAAGTTTTGTCGGCAAAACTCTTAAAGCCACAAACAGTAATTCTTTTGAGCTTCATATTTTTAACTTGTCCTCCATGACAAAGGCAAATACCACAGCGGTATAATTTTTCTGGTCGGGATAAGCCACAATCTTAAATATGCAAAACTCTATAAACCAAAATAAAAGTCAGGTAAAAACCCCAGACTGTGGACTGTCCATAAATATATATTAATCACTAAATGATATTGATATTTGGGAATAAAACAAGCTTTTTTCCAGTTTTTCATTGAACTTGTTAAATATTATCGGTCCTAATTGTATTTTTTCTTAAGTTTAAGGTCGAATACAGCTAAAATCGCTTTATGATCGGTGGGCCAGATGCCAACCGGGGCAATAAATAAATCCTGTGAAGTTTCCGCCACCCTGTTATTTCTAACAATCGAGCCATTGGGGCCAATAATTGCTGTTTTTTTTAGATTCAACCGACAATCAGGATAAAAATAGACAAAATCGATGCGATCCCGGTCATCAGCATCGGGGCTCCAGGCCAGTCGATTGATACCAATATCTTGATTGTCCGCCGGAAAAGTAAATCCCGGATGGCTAACTGGATTGGGATAAATTTGACGATAAACATCAACAAAACCTGCCTCTGTCAGTCTAACACTGTTACGCCATTGAATCACAACCCCATTATGATCAAATAACTCCTTAGTATCAGCGGTCCAGTCTAAATGGGATGGCTCGTTGAAATCACCACCTAAAAAGACGATACTCCCCTTTTTAACTTCATTCTGAGCATCTTTGATGAAAGCATCAATCGCTTCATCGCGACGGGATGCAAGATTATCAGCTTTAATCACCGCTATATCAGTTACTGGAGCGGGGAGTTTTTTCCAGGTGGAACTATGATAGCCACGGGGAAGATAGCAGGCACAATTTCGATAATCCAGATGGGCACTATATAAGGCAATCGTAATTCCTTTGACATCAATTAAGGCTTTGGTAATTGAACCTCGATCATTTTCAACCGGGAAAATAGCCTGCTGATTAAGAATTGGGAATCGGGATAATAAACCGGTGTCTTCACTGCGCTGGGCATAATAGATATAACCCTTCTGTTTTAATGCTTCAACTATTCGCTTATCAAAACTGGAGTAATTGTAATTACGCACTTCACTAAGGCAAATAAGATCAGCCTGGGCGTGAATGATTTCATCAATAATAGCATCAAAACCACCATTTATCTGGGTGCCTTCCTGCCAGATATTAAATTGCAAAACTCTGATAGTCACAGTCTTTTGATTTTGACAGCCAACCAGCAGGAAAATCCAGCAGAGCAATGAAAATTTCATAATTCCAGAGATAATTCTCACCTGATAATATTTCCTTATTTTTGACCGGTATAGATTTTAACATCGGCTGGAATTATACCTTGTTCGGATAATTCCTTGATAATTGAAGCAATTTCGCTGAAATTCAGGCCCAGCCCGGGATTAGCTGCCTGAGGCGAACATGATAAGGCATCGATAAGGTCTTTGACCAGGAAAGTTGATGAATGGGCACTAATGCTCTTAAATGTTAACGGTGAAGTTTTGATGACTTTAATATCATTATCAGTTTCGGTACTGTTAATTGTAATAGACTTGTCATTGCTTTCAAAAAAGATATTTTTGCGACAAAGCAGATTTTTACCAAAAATCACAATTCTAGGCTCACGATGGGCCCAGATATAAATTAATCCTTTAGATGAAGATTCAATAATATCCATGCGGAAACCGCTGGGCATCTGATAATTCCTGATAGCCAAGCCTGGGCTGGCACTTAATGTACTGTATACTTCAAGCTGGATTTCGGGGTTAGAATGGGCTAATAATTTTTCCAGCCGGGTATAAACGCGACTATCGCCAATTTTATAGGCCAGAAAACGAATTGCCGGCATCTGACACTTATGGCTATCTGACATGGCAATATCGACCATACGATTTACCGCCAGATCATCCTGAAGGTTCAGTGCGGTTCTGACTGCATGAAATTGAGCGTAATTGTCCGTGCTTTGATAGTATTTCTGCATATGCGGTAAAGCTTGCCGCCCTATCGATTCCCAGATCAGAGAGATTTCGGCCCATTGCTGCATGGTCAGATTACCCCGGACGATCTGGGCATCAATTTCTTTTAGTTTTTTTGTTTGGAATGCGACATTGTCGGGTAAATACATAGCTGAAAGCACCTGAATGAAATGCACAAATTTATCCCGATATTCTCTGGGGACATCCAATTCAATTATGCTGGCATCTTTGGTATTATAGACAACCTTCGGCTCAGTTCCTTTTTGGAAGCGTTCATTAATCCTTCTTTCCAACAGCGAAATCAGGCGAAAATCGGAGTATTCAGTTTTCAAGGTCAGCTTGCGGTCAATAATACTTTTGCCGCCATTGAGAATTGCCCCCTGATGCAGAGCCAGACCATTGACAGCCGGTTTTTTTTCGACAAAGCTATTGATATAAATGGGCCCCGATGCGATAGCACCTACCACCCCTCTGACAAGATTGCCCCGATGCCCGGAAGTTACTACGGTAAGATCACAGGGCAGCAAAAAACCACCCTGAAGGCTGCGGGTGCGAGATGCCCAGTTGATTTCGACATCAATATCAAAGCCGGTACCCTTAGGGGCCGCCGCCGGAACAATACCTGAAACTTCGACAATAGCGGTCTTATTTGAAGCTATCATCTGGACCACAGACATATTTTGATATTCCTGGGGCAGTCTTGATTTGCCGAAAACCTGTAACTGCTTCCTGATATGTTCTTTAACGCTGGATGAAGGGGCATCATTAGATCCGGTTTCCGGCAGGCCAATAATCAGGCCATAGCCCCATACCCGCACTGCTTTATTATTGGTAATAGTGCATAAGTCCCTGACCTGGGAATCCGGTTTCCACTGCGGGGTAGATGGTCCCCAGAATTCTTCTTTTTTATTGGTTTTACAGCCAGAGATAATAATTGGCAAAGCGCACAAAACAATAAGTAACAGTTTCTTCATAATCGCACCGCCTGCAGTTGTAAAAACCGCATTAGTAAGAGGTTTGTTATGGTCCGTTTCGGTCCATATTTCAGTATTGATAGCGGGAAAACAGTTTTTTCTTCTGTAATTAAGAAAAACCTTAACAAATTAAGCAGCTTAACACAAGATAAAAGTATGATAAGCATCTGGAATTGCAGTAATAAAAGTCCCAAAATATCAGAATCAGGGGTAAAAAGCCCTGTTTTTGCCCTTTTATCAGGATTTTCCCGGA
This sequence comes from Phycisphaerae bacterium, assembly GCA_016342495.1. Taxonomy (GTDB): domain Bacteria; phylum Planctomycetota; class Phycisphaerae; order Sedimentisphaerales; family SM23-30; genus JAEIOG01. The sequence continues at coordinate 20,310 of JAEIOG010000014.1, read as the reverse complement.
TAAAAACCTCAAAATAACAGTTAATATGCCACAACTCACGCGTTATCTGTCGTATCTCACGCATGAGATATCACATATTAAGCATGAAAAGCGGCATATGATGCTTAAAAATCGGGTAATAAAGCGTAATTTCAGACAAAAAACAACCTTTTTACCTGTTTCAGATGCTTATTCATTATAAATTTCGAGCATTTCCTGGAATTTACCGCAGGTTTTTTTACCTTCGGGGCATTTTTTCAGTCTAACACACTTCGGGCCGGCGCCATCAAAGATGGCCGGGCATTTTTCTTTGACAATTTTCAGCATTTCATTGGCAACATTGCGGATTTCCCACTGGGCCCGCATACAGGTGCGTTCTTCAAAGAAATGCAGCAGCTCCCGGGCATTCATAGTGATAAAAATTTTGGTTTCACAGCCATTGGGCAAGACATAACGGGCATCCTGATTGGAGATTTCACCCTGACGACCCAGGGAATCCAGTAATTTACTGTAGCGCTGGCCGATCATTTCCATGGTTTGCTTATAATAATCGACGGCATTGATATATTTGCCCTGGACTTCAACGATTTTATCCTCAAATTCCGGCGGGACAATATAATCAAAATGCTCATGGTCGACATAACGCTGGGACCGCTGGGAATAGCTGGCGACCCGATGACGAACCAGCTGATGAGTCATGGCCCGGGAAATGCCTTCGACATAAAATGTAAACGAGGCATGTTCAAGAATGCTCAGATGCCCCATTTTGACCACCCTTTTGATAAAGGTTTCGGCATCATCGGGATTCTGGATGAGTAAATCGGCAGTATCGGCGGCATAACAAAGCTTACCGGAAGCAGCTACAACCTGCTGGGCATCTTCGGTATGACGAATCAAGGTAACTTTTGGCTTAACTTGAGGCATATTCGGTCCTTTAACATCGGGGTATCATTAAATATCCCAAGGGTATAGTTCTTTCTAACTGTGTCAACACCATTAACTGACAAGGCTGATTCTTGTCAACCATCGCTGGTTGCTCCAGTAGCTAAAAGATTACCATAATTTTGACTTTTGGCGTGACATTTGTGCTAAAGAATAGAACATCACCGCCGCAAAGTCAATTGAAATTGGCTAACACCTCAGCCATTTACAGCAAATGTCCCAGGTTAATTAATTAGCCTTAAAAAAGGGATGTGTAAAGGTGATTTCGGATTTTATCCTTGCAAAAATGCTTCTAAAGGGGTATAGTACCTTAATAATCGACTTGGGGCCAGATTTAACAGGAGAATTGTTATGAGAAGAATATTGTCGCTGGGTTTAGCTATTTTAACATTGCTAGTCGTTTTTTCCGCTACAGCCACCGCTTTTGATGGCGGAAATGGCAGCGAAGCGGATCCCTACCAGATAGCAACCGCCGCCGACCTGATAAATCTGGGCCAGACTATAGCAGATTATGACAAACATTTCATTCTGACAGCAGATATTGATTTATCGGGTTATAGTTTTGATAAGGCGGTCATCGCACCGGATATTGATAGTGAAACCGATGGACACCAAGGCGGGTTGGGCGGAGTTTTTTGTGGTAAATTCGATGGTGATGGCCATTCAATTTCAAATTTGACAATAGATGCTTCGCAAACAGATAATGATTATCTGGGATTATTTGGCTATTGCAATGGTGAAAACTCAGAAATCAAAAATCTTGGCTTAATAAGTGTAAATATTATTGGAGGAGAGGATTCTGATTATGTTGGGGGTCTGTGTGGATATATATCATATACTTCTGTAGATAGTTGTTTTGTTACTGGAAATGTTAATGCAGATGATTGTGTTGGTGGAATGTTTGCCGGCACTAACAATGCCACTATCAGTTTTTGTCATACCAGTTGTTCTGTTATTGGTGATAGTCATGTAGGTGGATTATCTGGTTTTATAAATTATGGCTTAACTAGTAAATGTTATACCAGCTCTTATGTAGAAGGTTACAGTAGAGTTGGAGGATTCATTGGATACAGAGATTATGGTGAAATTACAGCGTGTTTTTCGTATGGCATTGTGGAAGGTAGCCGGCAAACTGGTGGTTTTATAGGCCAATGTGGATTTGGTAGTACAAATAATTGTTATTCAAATGCAACAGTCATTGGCCAATGGCCTAATCAAGCTGGTGGTTTTTGTGGCTATAATTGCTTTGGCAATCTTACTAATTGTTACTCAACAGGTTTAGTCATTGCTGGTCGTGGCGGTTTTTGTGCCGCAAACATAACAGATATAATCTCGTGCGGATGGGATATAGAAACATCTGGGTATGCCACCAGTAGAGGTGGTATAGGATTGACAACTGCACAAATGCAGGATATTAATAGTTTTCTAAATGAAGGCTGGGATTTTGTTTTTGAGATAGCTAATGGAACAGAGGATATCTGGACAATGAAAGACTATCCTGTACTTGCATGGCAAAACCCTAATGAAATTTATCTAGCAGTTGTTGTTGGAGAAACTCAAACTTCAGCTGAGGAATCTATTACTGACAGTGGTTTTATTATAGGAGATATTACCTTTGTTTATGATTCAACTTTTCCATCCGGGACAGTAAAACAGCAAAGTATTTTTGGCTTGGTTGATGAAATTGGTTTGATAGTCGACTTAGTTATCAGTTTAGGAAAGGCGCCTTTGATTGGTGTATCAGAAACAAATCCAGCATTTAATATTACACCAGAAGACACGGAGTTAGAATTAACAATTGATATTTACAATGCTGGAGGCAATACTCTTGATTGGTTCATCGATCCAAATGCAGTTTGGATAAAATCACTAAGCCCACTTGCGGGCACTTCTTCTGATGAATTAGAAAGAACTACAGTTTCAATTTTAATTGATACCAAAGTGTTTATAGAGTCCCCTGAATCTGACCGTAAAATTTTCATTTCAGACAATGATGGTTATTTGCCAGATAAAATAGTCTCTTTTACTGGCTATCAATTTGATAGTGGTGATGGGACTGAAACGAATCCTTATCAAATCAATACCGCCGAGCAGCTGATTTCCATTGGTTCTAATTATGATTTAATGGATAAGCATTTTATTTTGACCGCTGATATTGATTTATCAGGTTATACTTTTACTACAGCTGTTATTGCACCGGATACTGACCCTGCGGTTGGTGGTTGTCAAGGATCTTTTCGTGGAACATTTAATGGTAATGGTAAAATTATTTCAAATCTAACAATTGATACATTATCTGATTCAGATACAAATAATGATGGAAATGATTATCTTGGTTTATTTGGTCAGGTTTCTAGCTACGCTAATATAGAGCCTCGAATTTTTAATCTTGGCCTGGAAAATGTTAATATAATATCAGGAAATGGTTCTGAGTATATTGGTTCTATGAGTGGGGATTTGCTAAGAGTGTCATTGGCCAATTGTTATGCATCAGGCAGTATAAGCTTGAATAGCAGCTGTCAATATATTGGTGGATTTTGTGGGCATTTGGGTGGATTGACCAAAAATTGTTATGCTAATGTAGCAATTTCAGTCTCTTATTCTTCTTATATCGGTGGATTTTGCGGTTATGGAGATAATGAAAACTGCAATTGCTACTCTATTGGCAATGTTAACGCTGTTAATTCTAATGATGTTGGTGGGTTTTGTGGTAAATTATATGTTGTTGATGAAACAATTTCGTGTTTCTGGGACATTGACACCTCTGGACAAAATACCAGTGCCGCTGGCACAGGCTTAACAACTGCTGATATGCAGAATTATAACACTTTCCTTTATGCCGGCTGGGATTTTGTTGGTGAAATTGCCAATGGCTTTGATGATATCTGGGTGATCGGAGAAAGTGGATATCCTGAGTTTTTATGGCAATATCCTGATGCTATTGTTGTTCCTAATGTGATAAGTATGACCTTAGATGATGCTCAACTAACGATTATCGATGCAGGCTTTACCGTTGGCGATATTACATATGGCTATAATTTTAATGTACCAGCTGATGTGGTAATAAATCAAAGCCCCTATGGTATTGTCGATCAAACAGGATTACCAATTGATCTTATTATAAATATAGGTTCAACTGGAGATGGCTCAGAGGCCAATCCTTATCAAATTTCATCAGCTGAGCAATTAATAGCTATTGGCTCGTATGAATCTGTTTTTGATAAGCATTTTATCCTTGTCGCTGATATCGATTTATCCGCTTATACCTTCACAACGGCAATAATCGCACCAAATATTTTCTATACCAATGACAATGATCAGTATATAGCTTTTAACGGCAGTTTTAATGGCAACAATCATATCATCAGCAACCTTACCATTGATCCATTAGCTAATGATAATAATAGCTACCTGGGTTTATTTGGTAAAACCGATTATGACGCACAAATAACCAATCTCGGTCTGGAAAATGTCAATATCATCGCCGGAGAAAATTCTGAGTATATCGGTGGTATTTGTGGCTATAATTGTGGTGAAATTCATAATTCCTTCGTTACCGGTAACATAGAAGGTGATAACTCTGGTGGTATTTGCGGGATAAACTATGGTTACTTTGCTTTTATCGAAGTTAATTATAACCATTCACCTCCAAGCAGCATATTTGAGCAGGGTATTATAAGTAATTGCTATTCTGAATGTGATGTATCAAATGGTATATGCAAATTCAATGATTTAGGGATAATTAATAATTGTTATACTATCGGGGCTAAGGATTATGCGATATGTGAGGCAAATCCTGCATACATTTTTCGTCATACCTGGTATGAGGATTTAGGATTTTTTTTACGTCCACGTGATGTGACTGTAAATATTGACAGTGAAATATCTAGTTGCTTTTGGGATACCGAAAGCTCAGAGGCCACAACCAGTGCAGGTGGCACTGGCTTGCCAACTGCTCAAATGCAAAACATAAGCACCTATCTTGATGCTGGCTGGGACTTTGCAGGTTTGTCGATAAACGGCACTGCTGATATCTGGTATATGCCGATTAATGACTATCCAATTTTGCGTTGGCAGGACCCAGATGCTGATATGAATTTTATCGCGGTTCCTGATATTGTGGCTCTGACTGAAGTTCAGTGGCAAACTGCATTAACTGCAGTGGGACTGGTTATTGGTGATATTAATTATGTCTATAGCGAGACGGTACAGGCTGGTATGATAATTAGTCAATATCCAGCAGCCGGTCAAGCTGCTATTGTTGGCGATGCTGTAGATTTAGTTGTTAGTTTAGGGAAATCCCCGGCAATTGGCTTTGGTAATCTGGTTTATGCTAATGATATGCCCGATACCACCGCAACATTAATTGTCAGTTTTGAAGTATTCAATGCCGGTGAAAATACTCTAAACTGGCAGGTATCTGACCCAAATTATTTGAATGCAATAATCGCACCTGAATCAGGCAACTCGCTTTATCCTACGGACCGGACAACTGTCACGGCAACATTTGATATCAGTATGCTGGAAGCTGGTGGTTATGAAGATTCTTTAATTATCAGCGATACCGATGGCATTTTAGCAGATGTTGAAGTTCCTTTCAGTTTTTATATTTATGAAGCAATTGTTCCAGATATTATATCAATGAATCAAGTGCAGGCCCAAACCGCTATCACCGAAGCGGAGCTAGTCCTTGGCGAAATTTCCTTTGCTTATAGCCCTAACATCTCAGTAGGGTTAGTGATGACCCAAAGTCTAACATCTAATACTTTCGTCCAAAGAGGCTCGCTCGTAGACATCATAATCAGCCTTGGTCAAGAACCTGCAATAGGCATTTCCGATCAAAGCTTTAATCTCAATGTGCCAGATCATGCTCTCCTTGAAACCATTAGCTTTGAAGTGTTCAATGTTGGCTACAGTTCTCTCGATTGGCAAATTGCCTCTAATACCCCCTGGATTGTTTCAATAAATCCCGAAACAGGCACCTCCAGTGCCCCCAATGACCGAACAGCTGTGACTGCAACTCTCGATGTCAGCTCTCTGGAAATCGGTAATCATTCAGCTACGTTAACTATCAGCGACACGAATGGTGTTTTGGAAAATATAACAGTAATGATCAACCTAAATCTCTATCGTAGCGTAAACTTGGAAGACTTTGCGATAATCAGCCAACATTGGCTAACTGATTGCCCTGACCCAAATAACTCTTGCGGTGATGCTGACTGGGTTACTGATGGAAAGATTGACCTACAGGATTTGACACAATTTCTAGAATGCTGGTTGACAAAAATTCCAATAGTTACGACATGGTATCAAGGAGATGGCACAGAAGCTAATCCCTATCAGGTATCTTCTGCCCAGCAGCTAATTAATATTGGCAATGATGATTCTCTATTGGATAAACATTTCATTATGACCGCTGATATTGATTTAGCAGGATATACCTTCAATCACGCTGTCATCGGAAGAGATATTGACAATAACAATACTGCCTTTCAAGGTGTGGGCTTTAGCGGTATTTTTGATGGTAATGGCTATACAATTTCTAACTTAACCATAAAAGCAACCGAAGAAGATCATCTTGGCCTTTTTGGCTGTGTCTATTCTAATGGGAAAATAAGTAATCTTGGTTTGGAATCCGTTAATATTGTTGGCGGATATAGACATAATAGAATTGGTGGAATAGCAGGGTGGAACTATGGGATAATCATTGAATGCTATACGACTGGTTGCGTTAGTGGTGGTGGACTGGCAGGGTTTAGTACTGGTGAGATCTTCCAATGTTATTCGACTGCATCCGTTAGTTCAGGTGGTTTGGTTACTTATAATGGAGGTATAATAAGTCAAAGCTTTGCAACTGGAGCTGTTAGGGGTGATAATGGAAGTGGTGGAGGATTGGCGGGAGGGAACAATGGTACCATTAGTCAAAGCTATGCCACTGGATCCGTTAGCGGTGATTCTATGGTAGGTGGGCTGGTGGGGTGTAATCAGGGCACAATCAGTCAATGTTATGCAACTGGATATGTCTATGGCAATGAATACGTTCGCGGTTTAGTTGGATATGATTATGATAAAGTTGAATCAAGTTTCTGGGACATCGAAACCTCCGGCCAATCCACCAGCGATGGTGGCACTGGCTTAAATACCGCAGCGATGCAGAATATAGAAACCTACCTCAACGCCGGCTGGGATTTCGTCGGCGAAACCGCCAATGGCAGCGATGATATCTGGCAAATACCGACCGCTGGCGGCTATCCGATATTGTATTGGCAGGAATAAAATAAAACAGGAATTATCTTAACGCAAGAGCCGCTAAAGACGCTATGGCTTTATATCCCATTGCGACTATTGCGGCTCTTGCGTTAAAAGAAACATTCAAAGAAGACAAAAGCAATAAGTAATAGCAAAACCTTAGCGGCTTAGCGACTTGGCGTGAAAAAATCATCTTCTGAATCCGTGCCAATCCGTCCCCATCGGTTGTTTTGTAAAACCGGCAATGCCGGTCCGTGACCTATTCTTTCTCGGATAAATTCAATCTAAAATTAACCGGAAAATATTTAATTCTGGTGCAATTTTCTTAATGATACACTTTTTTCCTTATTGATACAGTTCCCCCTTATTGAGACAAATCAGCAGCTATCGGACTTAAATGGAGCTTTGTCCGATATTAATCGCAGCGGCAATATTGATAATGGCCAACAGCTGGTTTATTGCAAGTCTGCAGAGGCCAAATGTAAATTTACATTGCTCTGATGTGAATTTACATTGGTCCATTGTAAGCTTACATTACTCTGATGTAAATTTGATTTGCTCCATTGTAAACTTTATCTGCTCCGATGTAAACTTCATCTGTATCATTGCAAACTTGATCTGATATATTGCAGACTTTATCTGCTCTGATGTAAATTTGTAATGATACATTGCAAAGTTGTAATGATACAATGTAAACTTTATCTAAACCATTGTAAGCTTACATCAAACCAATGTAAATTCACATCAGACCATTGCAAGTTCGCTCCAGGCTACCAGCTTGAAGCTGGACACAGCAGGCTGAGCCTGCACCCTCATCACATAAGGATCACTGGTCGGTGGATGCTTCCGGCGTCGTTGCCGCCTGCTGCGGGCTGGATGTCGGACGGGCGAGCTAGATGTTATTGAATTCATTCTGGCGTGATGACTCATTCAAATAAGTGGGCCCCGCACGATACGGTGCAGCCGGAACCAGCGCCCAGCGGAAGCGGCTGTTTCTAGGTGAACTTGAGCAAGTCAGCCGTGCGCTTAGCACCTTCGTTGCCGCCTGCATCGGGCTGGATGTCGGGCGGGCGGGACAAATGATAATGAATTCATTCTGGCATGATGGCTATTCAAAAAAGTCAGCCCCGCCCCTTGACAGTTGCTTGTCATTTAATTCCAACCTGCGTTAAAATGAATCAAATGTCAAGCAAGGATGCTCGACCAACTTAAAAACATCTGCCCCGATGCAGGCGGCAACGACGCCGGGAGTATCCACCGACCAATGACCCTTCTGTAAGTTGTCTGCAGGTTCAACCTGCAATATTACTTTAAAATTAATTGGCTGAAGCTGAATTTTCAGGCTATAATAGCTATCGATTGGTTTTAGACCCAAGGGCTATGGTTTTTCTGGAGGAACCAGGGCTCGGCATTACCTCAAATCAGGCATAGGCTAAAGGGTAGATTCCAATTGCTAACGTTAATTATTATGAAGGTATCCATAGTTAAAGCTGGAGATTTTTTATGATTCGAATTCGTCATTTACATGATGCCGCCCTGCCAGTCAGTCAGGACCGCATCGCTCAGGCCGCCGCTATCTTGCGGGAGAATTTCCCGGAATTGTCGGGCCGGGCCGACAGAATTTCCTGCCTGCTTGCCAATCCTTTTGATTCGATGTATCGTACAACGCTACTGGTGGCCGAAACCTCTTTGGGTAAGGTGCTGGGCTTTTCACTTATTCTGCATTTCAAGGAGATCAACAGCAGTTTTCTGGATTATATCGCCGTTGGCAAAAACATCAAAGGCGGCGGGATCGGAGGAGCCCTCTACGAAGCTACCCGGGAATATTGCCAGGCCAATAATTCCAGCGGGATTTATATGGAAGTTGACCCTGATGACCCGGCCCTTACCGATAATGTCGCCGAGCTGGAACTACGCCGCAAAAGAATGAGATTCTATGAAAATTATGGTGTCAGGCCCATCATCAATAATGACTATCATCTGCCGGCAGGTCAGCCCCCATCCTGTGCTTATCTGCTCTATGATGGTTTGGGCCGCGATGAACTGCCAAGTCGCGCTGAAGTCCGTTCTGCGGTAAGGTGGATTCTGCAAAGGAGATTTAAGGATGTTGTCAATCAGGCTTATATCGAAGAAGTTATCGAATCCTTTATCGATGACCCGATATGCCTGCGGCCACGAAAATATAGCAAAAAGCCCGAACCAGCTAAAACGGTAGCTACCGGAATACTGGAAAAACCCTTTGTAATGGTCAGCGACCAGAACCACGAAATTCATCATGTACGCAGCAAAGGCTATTTTGAAAAACCGGCAAGAGTGGCAACTATCACCGAAGCGATGAAACTGACCGGGCTTTTCACCGCGATAGGCCCCAGAAGATTCAAAGAAGATGCTATCCTGGCCGTGCATGACAAACATTTTGTGGAATTTCTAAAGGTGGTATGCACCAAACTTTCAGCTAAACGGTCAGTATATCCTGACACCTTCCCTATCCGTCGCCGGAACCGCAGACCTAAGAATCTGCCCACTCAGGCTGGATATTATTGCATTGACTCCTGTACGCCGCTGGATCAAAACGCATATAAAGCAGCCCGTGGTTCAGTTAATGTCGCACTTACCGCCGCAGAAGAAATCCTGGCCGGCTGCAAAGTAGCTTATGCGGTATGTCGACCTCCGGGCCATCACGCCGAAAGCAAAGTCTATGGCGGTTTCTGCTATTTTAACAATGCCGCAATTGCCGCCAATTATCTCAGTAAAGTCGGCAAAGTAGCCATCCTTGACATAGACTTCCACCATGGCAATGGCACTCAGGACATCTTTTATAATCGCAATGATGTGCTGACGGTATCGATTCACGGTGACCCTGATGGCGCTTTCCCTTACTTCAGCGGCTTTAACGATGAACTGGGCCAGGGCGATGGCCTGGGCTTTAACTTTAATTATCCACTGGCCGCCGGAACCGATGATAGACTATATCTGAAAACCTTTGACAAAGCGCTGGGCAATCTAAAGAAATTTAAACCTGAATTTATCATTGTGAGCCTGGGTATGGATATTATGAAGAACGACCCAACCGGAACCTTTAACATTTCAGTTAAAGCCCTGAAAACCATAGGGGCCCGATTAACCGGACTGAACCGGCCAGTTCTGGTCATTCAGGAAGGTGGCTATAGCCTAAGAAACCTTAAAACCGGAACCGCTGCCCTTTTTAATGGAATGGCCGAAGCTTCCATATCACAGGCGTAGGACTCACTTTTTGAATGAGTTATAATGCCGAAGTGGATTTAATAACATCTGCCCCGCCCGCCCGACAACCAGCTAAGTAGGACAAGCATCTTGATTGTCATTAAATTCCAGTCAGTGCGGCAATGAAACTAATGTTAAGCAAGATGCTCGACCTGCTTAAAAACATCTCCCCCGGCGCCCGACATCTGCCCCGAAGCAGGCGGCAACGACGCCGGGAGAACCTACCAATCAATGACCCTTATGTAAGTTGTCTGCAGGTTCAACCTGCCTTACATTATAGCGATAATTGTATAGATCGTAGCCTATATCACGGACGGCTTTAATGGTTTCGGGATAGGGGCTATCACAGATATCCAGCAGTCCTATCTGGTAGTTCTCGCCATCGCCGCGTCCGGTTAAGGCTTGGCTGCGGAACTGGAACCAGCCAGTTCCGACAATATCTGGATTGCGCAGGGCGCCATAGACATAATTGCGATAATGATCGGCCCGGTCATCCTGATCTTTGCACGGGACCAGCCCGGTATGGAACATGCCCCGGTCAAGTGTGCCAAAATGGAACTCGCCGATAATCAGAGGTTTATCGATATTGTCCGGTAATCGCAAGTCAGAGACTGTTCTTTTATAACGATTATAGGAAATGATATCGCAATACTTAGCGGCAGCAATAGCGGCGGTGTCATTGACCCAGGCAAAGCGACAGCCAAGGTAAAGCTGATTAGGGGCGGCCAGTTTCAATTCTTCTTTGATAATCTTGAAATACTGCTCGGCGACCTGCCGGTAGAAATCATTTAGATCCTCGCGTGATTTGGCAAGGTCCGGTCTGGCCTGACTTTCCAGCAAAGCGTCCCAGCTGGCATAATCAGAGCCCCACACCTTATTTAATTTGTCGATATCAATATATTTCTCTTGCAGGACCGCCATAAACTTTTTCTTGGCAGCCTGATCTTTCGGGCTCAACAAAGCCGCTAATGCCAGCGAGGTATCATCGCCCCAGCCTAATTCATTATGCACATAAAAACCAATGCACCATGGATCATCGATAGTTTTAGCTTTTTCTCTTGCAATCCTCTGTTTTAATGCCGAGCGAAACTCAGGATCAAATACATCATAGAATTTACCCCAGTAACCCTGCGAACCTTCGATAACCTTTGAAGTAAAATGCAGAGTCGCAGTATAGGGAGTTTTCTTTTTGAGATATATCCTGGCATCAGACCAATTGGCTATGGTATTCATCCCCCAGCTACGCAGACGCTGATGACACAGCAATGCATAATCATCGAAATAATCATCCCCATATTTACGCTTGAGGTTACTCTGAGAAAAGTCAAATGTCCGGTATTTGCCTTTGCCGGCATAATAACCATGCGGGGCCCAGCTGCCTGTGCTATAGCAATCAGCAAACTTGCCCTTCTGGTCCGGCAGCCATTTGAAATAATTCTCTCTATCTGAGATGGGACTAGCGGCCCCGGTTCCCACACAGTCAACACCATGAGACCAGAACAAATAGCCATCCGGGTCAACCAGCCACCATTGGCCCTTAACCTTTTGAACTCTGAAGTAACCGCTGGCGGTAAGCTTGGGCCCAGCGAGCCAGCCGCCATACTTATTCCATTTCCCCGGCGATGGTTGAATAGCCATTTCCATAGCTTCGCTCTGCTTTGCCTTAAACAGGCCAGCTTCGGACTTAATCTTGCCGGGCCAATCGCAATGGATAAACTGACCAAATTCATCTACAAAAGGAATAAAAGTTTTGGAGTCAAGGAATTGAACCTCTCCGGCGGCTCGCAAATTACTTATCTTAAAAGAAAACTTATCATTGGGTTTATTAAGGAAAATATAAACCCGGCAAATCTGTTTTGTATCAAAGTTTTCATTAGCTGTGGGATTACCCCGCATGCCAACTAATTCCAAGGGCTTATCTAAAACCCATGGTGAATCATTTAAGGGAACATCAAGTACAGCTGTTTTACCGACAGGAATATCAATTGACTGGGTCCTGCTGTGCTTTGAGCCATTACCTTGTGGGTCATCTATCCGCATTGCAAGCGTTAGAATCTTAGATGAAGTATTTTGGACATCCAGCTTGACATAACGAAACTTTGAAAGATCCCAATTATCCCCTTTGACATGCAATGTAACACCGGGCCAATCCTTTTGGTTCCCTGTTTTGATAGCCATCGCTCCATCAGCTATACTGTAGGTTGCATCGGTGGCGGTAATGTCTCCGGTCTGGTTGCCAGGGATAAATTGCCACAATTCTCTGGCAGCAGCAGCAGTGGTAAAGGCAGATATACACAAGACGATAAGAATAAATCGATAGTTTCTCATAGTTCAACTCCATTGCAGGGTAATACTCTCTTTTATTTTCAACTGTTCTGACTGCACTGCTTGCGCCAGTTTTGATACAAACCGGTTAAGCGGGTAACAATTTCAGGGTTTTTGCTATATAAATCATTCTGTTCAGCAATATCATCTTTTAAGTTAAACAAGGCCGGACGGTTTGCATCTGGCTTAGGCCCCTGTCTGATCAGATGCGTAGGTTTTCTGCTGGTATAATCAGTTGTCTTCACCAGTTTCCAATCTCCATCTATCACCGCCCAGTGATCTTTAAACTGCCAGAATGCCGGCTTACCAGCAGTTGAGCTTTCCGTACCTTTCGAAACTGCCTCAAGAAAATCATAGCCATCAAGCACAGCGTCATCGGGAATATCTCTGCCAGATGCTTTTATACAGCTTGGCAAAATATCAAGGGTTGATAGACGATGATCATAAACTTCACCAGCAGGAATCCTGCCAGGCCAGCGAATCATAAACGGAACTCTAATTCCACCTTCAAACATGATATACTTTGAACCGCGTAAAGGCTGATTACAGGCCCCAGTTAAAGGCGAGCCACCATTATCGGCAAAAAATATTACCAGGGTTTCTTCAGTAAGATTTTGCTGGTCCAGAACATCCAGCAATCGCCCAATATTATCATCAAGACAATTCAGATTAGCTAAATAATATTTACGCATATCTTCACTATTAATGCTTTCAACCTTGGAATATTTGGTATAATAAGCATTATACCGGTTTTTATTATCTTTTCCGGGGTCATAATTTGGTATTTCTTTAACGCCAAACCTGTCGAGATATTTCTTAGGCACTTCATGAATCAAATGATGAACAGCATTATACGACAATGTCATAAAAAACGGCTTATCCTGGTCTTTTCGTTGTTTGACATAGTCAATAGCAAAGTCTGTAAATATTTCCGTTGTATATCCATCTTCAAAACTTTGCTTGTCATTATTATGATAAAGCTGGCCCAAAGCGGCACTATGCCCGTGAGGGTCAGGGGTTCGCTTTTCAATTTCCTCTGACAACAGGAAAAAATCATGGGCATGACTGCTAAAACCTAAGAATTCATCATAACCATGATTTAGCGGATGCTCGCGTACATCGGTTCTATGGTAATTTTTACCATAATCATTCTTACCAATTTTGCATGTTTCATAGCCAGCTTCTTTCATGTATTCGGCAATAGTTTTAACGTCAACTGGTAAACCGGGGTTCCATCCGGCCTGGGGATTCCATCGCTGCTGATATAAGCCGGTATTCCAGCCCGCCCTTGATGGCGAACAAACCGGACAACTGACATAAGCTCTCGACATCAATGTACCTTCTTTTGCAATCCTGTCCATATTGGGAGTATTAACATCATCAGCGGCATGTGCATAAGCACTCAGGTCAGCATATCCCTGATCATCTGTAACAATGATCAAAATATTTGGATTATCTTCAGACCTATTGAAAAAAGATACTGTTTTATCAGGTAAACCGCAGCCGCCAAAAGTAATTCCCATACCTGCAAATGCCAGTTGAGCCATAAAATCCCGTCTATTCATCGTTGCCTCCTGTATAACAAACTATATTGATTAAAATATTATTTCTTGGTATTCCGTTTCTTTTTAGATTTCTTTTTTTTCAATGTTGGTGCCCCCTGCACCTCGGCGAGCTGGTCACGAAGCTTGGCGGCCTTTTCAAATTCCATAGCTTCAGCGGCGGCCATCATATCCCGCTGCAAGGCGGCGATCAACTCTTCACGATCATAATCATATTTATCAGTGGATAATGCTTCCTGAGCTATGCGCCTCGCTTGCAGTTCATTGTCGAAGCTGTGGCGAATGGCTTTCTTAATCGTTTCAGGAGTTATGCCGTGCTGGCCATTATATTCCTGCTGCAATTGACGCCTTCGATCGGTTTCATCAATTGCCCGCTGCATGGAATTAGTAATTTTATCACCATAAAGTATCACCTTGGCATTGACGTTTCGAGCGGTTCGGCCAATAGTCTGGATAAGTGAAGTTTCGCTACGAAGAAAACCTTCCTTATCCGCATCTAAAATTGCCACCAGTGACACTTCAGGCAAGTCAAGCCCTTCTCGCAGGAGATTAACCCCAACAATAACATCATAGACACCTTCACGCAATTGCTTCAGAATTTCGATTCGTTCCAGTGTGACAATTTCACTGTGCAGATAGGCACATTTAAAACCCTGTTCGGAGATATACTTACTGAGGTCTTCGGCTAATCGCTTGGTCAAAACCGTTACCAGCACTCTTTCGCCCTTTGCGGCACGGTCAGCTAATTGCCCCATCAGATGCGGCACCTGGCTACAAGCTGGTTCAACAAAAATCTCCGGGTCAATAAGGCCTGTCGGACGGATAACCTGATCAACAACGGCTCCTTCAGTTTTTTCCATTTCATAAGGGCCCGGCGTAGCTGAGATAAAAACTATCCTGTCCCACTTATCTTCGATCTCTTCAAATTTCAATGGTCGGTTATCCATCGCACTGGGCAGACGAAAGCCATGATCGACCAGGACTTTCTTACGGCTGTAATCACCAGCAAACATCGCTTTCATCTGCGGCAAGGTAACATGAGATTCATCAATAAGGAAAAGATAATCATCAGGAAAATAATCAATCAAGGTAAAGGGTTTGGCTCCTGCTGGCAGGCCGGAAAGATGACGAGCGTAATTTTCGATGCCCGAGCAATAGCCAACTTCCCGAATCATTTCCATATCATAACGGGTACGGGCAGAGAGCCTTTGCGCTTCGAGCAATTTGCCCTCACCGCGCAATTGCAATAGTCTTTTATCCAGTTCGGTCTTAATACTTTCCAATGCCCCGTCAATACGCTCTTCGGGCATAACATAATGTTGAGCCGGATAGATAAAGGTTTGATTTTCCTGAGCCAGGGCTTCTCCTGAAACCGGATTAATCAGACTGATTCGATCTATTTCATCACCAAACATTTCGATCCGAACCGCAAACTCATCATAAGCAGGCCAAATCTCAACCACATCGCCCCGCACCCGAAACCGCCCTCTTTCAAAAGCTATATCATTACGGTCATAACGCAGCTCGGTAAATCTTAGCAGAAGTTCATCACGGTCAATTTCCATCCCGACTCGCACCGGAACCATTGCCGCTTTATAATCTTCCGGCGAACCCAATCCAAAAATACAGGAAACCGATGCCACGACAATGACATCATTGCGGCTCATCAGCGATGTCGTCGCAGACAGACGCAGACGTTCAATATCATCATTGCGCGAAGCATCTTTTTCGATATAAATATCACGCTGGGGTATATAGGCTTCTGGCTGATAATAATCATAATAGCTGACAAAATATTCAACAGCATTATTGGGAAAGATTTCCTTAAATTCCTCATAAAGCTGGGCGGCCAGAGTCTTATTATGACTGACGACCAGAGTTGGCCTCTGATATTTTTCTATAACATTGGCCATCGTAAAGGTTTTACCGGACCCGGTCACCCCCATCAAAGTCTGAAAGCGTTGGCCACTTATCAATCCCTCATATAACTGCTCAATAGCTTGTGGCTGGTCACCAGCCGGCCCAAAGGCACTTACGATTTCGAAATCTCTGGTTTTTGTATTAAAATGGTCAGCCATAGGATACCTTTACTAGTCAATATAATTCAATCTCATTATTATAGCGTATCTTTAGCTATTGTGTAAAGTTGAAAAAAATGGATTATTGTCTGAAATATAAGCTTTAACTGGATATTAGGATATTGACGAAGATGTTTTTTTATGAGAAACTATGATAATACAACCACTTAATAACGATCATAATATTTCCAAAGGCATCTATGCAAAAAATTAATCTTTCAGATAATCGCCTGCTCCGTATTACAACCCTATGTGGGCTCTATGTCGCTCAGGGAATACCTTTTGGCTTTGTAATATATACGCTAACTGCTTACATGGCCGAAAAAGGACTTGTAGAAAATGACATCGGGAACATTGTCGCATGGAGTACTTTGCCATGGGCTTTCAAATGGATATGGGGGCCAATTGTTGATAGATTTGGAATACCTTCGATGGGCCGACGGCGGCCATGGATCATACTGGCCCAAATCATGATGATATTGACTATCGGTGCTATGCTACTGATTTCGGATCTGGATTCTAATTTGAAACTCATTTGTGCCATGGTATTTATTCATAATATATTCAATGCCCTGCAGGATGTCTCAGTAGATGCATTAGCTGTTGATATTCTACATGAAGATGAACGCGGTAAAGTTAATGGCTATATGTATGGAGCTAAATATCTCGGCACAATGATTGGTTCATCGGGGCTAATGTTAGTTATAAAACATTCAAATATGGCAATGGCTTTAATCGTCCAGATAATCCTCTTAACAGCAATAATGCTATTACCTTTGCTTCTAAGGGAAAGAGCAGGAGAAAAGTTAATGCCCTGGTCCAAAGGCAAAGCCAGCCCTGCCAGTTCAGCCCAGGCTTTTGGTTCAACACTGCAAATGTTCAAAACACTATTGAAAGCTTTCAGTTTGCGATCAACTATACTGACAGCATTCTTGGCTTTGTTTATCAATTTTGGAATTGGAATTCTTTCAGTAGCTGGCACAGTTTTAATGGTGCAAAACCTCGGCTGGCAAAAAGATCAATGGGTCAATCTTACCGGGTTTTGGGGTTCGCTGATTGCAGTTGCTGGATCGATATTAGGTGGCATTATAGCCGACAAAATTGGTCAAAGAAAGACTCTAGCTATCACAGGGATAATTATTGGGATTATCTGGATAACCTTAAGTGCTACAACTGCCCATTGGCCAAATAAGAATTATATGATTATTGTAACCTTATTGGAAACTTTTCTCATAGCAGTGATGGCCGTCTCATTTTTCTCATTGGCAATGGGGGTATCATGGCCGAAGGTAGCTGCTACACAGTTTACCGCCTATATGGCGATTATGAATTTTTCCACCACAATCGGTGCCAAATTCGCCGGCATAGTAAAAACAATAATGCTGGATTATTTTCCTTATACTCCAAATCCTGACCAGGTTATCAAGCCGGGTGAACTTGGCTATGATCCAAATCAGGTTTCCAATCCCTTCGGGATTCCCGACGCACTGATGATTTATGCGGGACTGTATTTCTGCGTTGGGATATTTCAGCTATTAATGCTGCTGGTTTTACCTTTTATTGATCCAGACCAATCCAGGAGACTGCTGGATGGTAAACAATCATTATAAATATCATCTTATTGACAAATCAAAGTAATTCGTTTAATATCAGCATACAAATTGATCTTTTAACCACTGTTTGGAGCTGATAACATGTTGCGACATATTGCGATTATACTATCACTGGCATTAATGATTGATATTTCCAGAGCAGATGAAATCAAAAAAGAGCCCTGGCGCGGATTGCATGTGATGGCTACTAACAGCTGGGAAGTTGAACGACTAACTAATGTTATCGACCAACTTGCCAATATAGGAGTCAATGTTATCATTGCCGAGATAAACTACGGTTTCAAATATAAAAAACACCCGGAGCTGGCCGCCCAATCAGCCAGCAGCAGAGAACAAATCAATAAACTAGTCGCTAAATGCAAAGATAATAATATTCGTCTCATCCCGCAGTTTCAATGCCTGGGCCATCAGTCATGGGCATCCCATACCAACACTTTCCTGACTAAGTATCCTCAATACGATGAAACACCAAATAAATATCCGGGCAACAAAGGCATATATTGTCGCAGCTGGTGTCCTCTTCATCCGGAAGTTAATCCGATAATTTTTGATTTAATGGATGAACTGATCGAGGCATTCCAGGCTAATGCCTTGCATGTTGGCTTGGATGAAGTTTTTATTATCGCTGATGATGACTGCCCACGATGTAAAGGCAAAAATAAAGGTGAGCTTTTCGCCAAAATTGTAAATGATTATCATAAACACCTGATTCAGAATAAAAAAGTTGAAATGCTGATGTGGGGTGATCGCCTTATTGATGCCAGTAAAATGTATGGGAGCAAATGGGAAGCTTCAGATAACGGCACCCATACCGCTATCGATTTAATCCCCAAAGATATTATAATTTGCGACTGGCATTATAATCTGGAAAAATCCTATGATTCGGTTCCCTTGTTTATTAAAAAAGGTTTCCGGGTATTACCAGCAAGTTATAAAAATACCAATGCAGTAAATGCTTATATCAATTATTCAAAGCAGCAGCAAAGTAATTTAATGCTGGGTCATCTTAATACGGTTTGGGGCTCGGTGCCAACACAATATCTCCCCGACTTTGAACCTATTCGCTATACATCAAAAAACTTTGGCGGGGCAAACGAAAAATACTGGCAGGCCAATCCATTACTTGAGCCAGAATTTGCCAATTTGAAGACTTCATCATTTCGGGTGATGGCCAACCTGACAAAACGTGATACCAATAAACCAACCATCGCTTCAATTAAACCAGTAATTTTAAATAAATTCAATATCAACAAAGCTCAACAATGGTCGATAAATATTCTGCCTGATATTGCCGAAAATGACCTTTTAGGTTTGTCTTTCCCAGCTAAAACCGCTTCGCAGCCTAATGACAATGTGCAGTTCAAATTAGATTTTGATCTGACAGGCAAAGATATACAAAAAGGCTTAGCTCTGCAGATTTTTTTGTCAGATGATCTAAATGCCCAGGAGCCAAACGTTGGCTATCGCTTCTATCGAATATTACATGAAGAAAAAGTCATCTGGCAGCTTGACCTTGCCGGCAATGAATTAATTCGTGGCAAATGGCTGGAAATCCCTGTTGCCAAAGATGCAATTAAAGAAAACAAGCTTAATCTCATCTTGGAAGTCATTGATGTCAAAGGCGTAGGGAACTATGGATGCAATATACTGCTTGGCGAAATTTTCCTTGTTAACAATTAATAAAAGTAGACAAAACAGCTCATAAAATGATCTTTTTAATTCTTATTAGTCTGATTCAATAAAGCCTTCGAATATATAAATGGTCTTTTGGAATTATTCAGTGAAGATAATAACAAATAGATACAAATATTTACATAAGGGTAACTGTAGAATTCGTTTTTAGAGGCACCCTTAATATTAAGGGTACTTATTTCCGGTCCATTTGCCAAGCGAACCTTACCACCGCCCTTCAAATCGGCATCATCATTACTCTAAATCAATATGGTTTAACTATTACTACTATTGACTTATTAGCAAATCATTCAAGTCACCCCTCATCACTTTTACCTCTTTTAACCATTCAAAAAAAAATGAGTAGAAAATTTAACTTTTCACATATTGTTTAAGAAACAAAGTATTGATAATTAGCAGATATTGACAATTCGCATACATTGATTTCAACATAAACTATTTGCTCCACTTAGTTTATGTCGGCCATAGCAGGTTAAATATCATATTTTTTTGTTTAATCTATCGTCTCATAGGTATTATTAATAAAGACACTTAAAATATATAGATTAAATATCACAACCATCCCATAGTCTAGGGAATAGGTGTGTTAAGCTGATTTGCGGTAGCAAAAATAGCTTTTTTTTGGGG
>JAEIOG010000176.1 GCA_016342495.1 Phycisphaerae bacterium | reverse complement strand
CCCCAAAAAAAAGCTATTTTTGCTACCGCAAATCAGCTTAACACACCTATTCCCTAGACTATGGGATGGTTGTGAACTTTTTTAATGAAAGATAAATGTATGAAACTTAAAAATTTAGTAATCGCGGGCGTAGCCTGCCTGGCCTTGGTTTCTTTTTTCACAATTAGCAGCAATGACAGTGTCGCTGCCCAAAACCTGCTTTCCGCTGATGAAATGGCCAATACGATGGGTGGGTGCATGAAATGCGTCCCTCTAACAAACGGATGTTTAACCCAAGATGGCGCAGAATCTTGTTATGTAACGTCTTCCCTTTGCAAAGGATATTCCCGTGCAGCAGGTCAGTGTGCGGAGCCCCGAACAGAATGCCAAGCGACTGGAGGCTCAATTACTTGCACAAATGTGTATCCATCGTGTGTAAATATGTACACGTATAGCTATTGTGCTTATAGCGATTCATGGATATATGATCCCGGTCTCGGATGGGTATTGGTGACACTTTGCCAGAAAGATACTACTAGGACACCTGTTACTATGAGTTGTGGTAGTGCTGGCGCAACGAAAAAGTGGTGTAATATATTATAGTGTTAATTGAAGCGGTTGCCCAGTATTGTATGACTTCAAGATTGGGCAACCCATTTATATGTATAATCTTGGATTTATAATAATTGGAACCTATCATGAAAGAAAAATTTATCAAATTATTTACTTTATCGCTGATTTTAAATTTCTGCGGCCTGAGTTTTGCAAGTAGCGATAAAGTGGCATTTTTAGATCCCTCTGCAATAGAGAAAGCCTGGGCAGCTAGCTATGGCAGTATTGATGCAATGAAAATATCGTATTCCGATCGAGTAATAACAGAAAAATCAAAAGATCCTGGTGATGATAGAGTTTTGTATGCCCATTTGGAGAAGATTGAGCGAAATGATTTTCATCATTCACGAGAGTCATATTCGGCCGACGGATTTGACGATGCAGGTAGTGTAAAGGAATCTTCGTTTAACGGTAAAGTCGCAAAGCAATTTAGATGGTCAGAAAAAACAGTAATTATCCAAAGTGGATTAAGTGGTGCAGTCGCTGAATCGCTAAATATGTTTAAATCGATAATGCTGATGGAAGGAGAATATCTAAAAACAGAAGAACATCCTGAAGGGATTCCGGCATTTGTTTATTTACTAAAAGGTCCGAATGTGAAAGTGCGGCCAAAGCTTGAATATGTTAACGGAGAACTTTGTCATGTAATTGAAAGTCCTGCCTTCAACAGAAAAGAGGGAACAGATGCAATAATGTGGGTAGCTCACGACAAAGACATGCTATTGATGAAATATGAGCGTTATGATAATGGTGAAATAATACATGAAGTTTTAAACGATGAAATCACAAAATCTGAAAATGGTTTGTGGTACCCTAAGAAGATAAACCGTAAAACGGATGGTGTTTATAACGAAATGGAAGTAAAAGATTTTGTACCAAATATTGAGGTAGAAATGGAAGCTTTTGACGTCCGTCCTCCTGATGGAACAAGAGTCTTTGATCGTGTGTTGGGTTTGCAGTATGTGGTGGGTGTTGATTCGATTACCGGTGGCCCGGACTTAGTTTATAGCTTTGGTGAGGTCAAAAAAAAGATAAAGAATAACAAGGGCAGGGATAATACAGCTAATCATGTTGTCGTGCCATCAAAAGACAATAACCAACAGGAATTGCCAAAAATTGATAATGAACAATCCAGTTCACCGGATAATGAAAAGAATGCATCGGAAGATGCTGAAGAATCAGGTTTAATGATATATTTAATTATAGGTTTGGTATTGGTTTTTATTGTTTTTGTCATCATAGCCAAACGAATAAAGGAAATTAATGTGAATCAAAAAATAAAAAACTTTTTGTTTGGGATTTTACTGTTTTTGAGCTTCTCATATATGTCCTACCACTGTTTTGCGGTAGAAATATCTCTCAAGCAGTTAACACCAGATAATTCCTGTGGGCCGCAGTGTTTGCGTGGACTTATGAATATTACAGGTGAAGGTGAACCTTTATATAAAACTGATGATATTTATAGACTAATGGGCAAACCAAATCGTACGCCTACTAGTTTTGCTGACCTTAAAATTGCTGCTGAGAAATTAGGTTTTTCGGCAAAAGGATATAAATATACAGTTGATGACTTAAAAAAAATGAAAGGTTATGCAATATTGCCTGTTTCTACAGGTGACGAAGATGGGTTATTTCATTTTATCCTTGTTGCTGAGCTGAGAGGCAAGTCTGTTGTTGTAATTGATACCTATAGATTGGGAGCAGTTGAGTTACCATTATCAGAATTGAAAGAAGCGTGGAATGGCTATGCTTTAGTTATATCCGCTGGTACGGGGATGGCACCATTAAAAAAAGAATATGTGATGCTTTTTTCAGATGCAAAAGCAAAAGATGAGCTAGAACTGGCTGAAAAAGCCCCCAATATGAAAATTGAAGAATTGAAGAACTTTGGCAATGTAGATGCTGGCAGTATAAAGAAGCATACATTTGTAGTTTCTGAAAAAAATAGGAGAATTGACGATATTGAACTTGCAGTGAAAAGCTGCTCCTGTACGAAACCAAAATTCGGGAAAGATGAGAATGGTCGACATACTATTGCTATTGAGCAACATGTTGATGAGCCCGGGGTTCAAACTGAATTTCTTGTCATTCGCACCAAACCCGAAGGTGAGCTTTTAAAATATGCGGTACAAGCCTATGGTAAAAACTCACATGAGATTATGCCAAAAATTGGCTATTTTAGCTTGCCCGAAGGCGGTCGTGCTGAATGCCCTGTGAAAATAGACTTTTACACAGATGCTGATGGGAAAGTGGAATATGAAGATGTCGAATGTGACAGACCTGATATCAAAATAGGATCTTTTAAGAAAACTCTTGTGAAGGATGGCGATGTTAAGATTTTTCGTTTTGAAATTAATACAACATTTAAAAGTGGCGATGATGATACTGTACGCAAATTAGATGGGAAAATGAAATTTAAGTTTAATACCAATAATGGCGAAAGAATTATTCCTATGGAATATATCGCAATGATAGGTACAGAAAAAATAAAACTATCCCCTAAAAGCGTATTTATGATTATTCCGGAAGCATCAGAAAAAGATATTCAAAAAGATGTTGATGTTAAATTAGATAAAACCCTCTTGTCAGATACTTTTTCGATTGATCATTCCAATTTGCCATTCGATGTTAAAGTGAAAAATGTGTCAGGAGAAAAAACGATTAGCATAATAGTGTCAAAAGAGAATATTAGTAATATCCCAAAGGGATTGAATAAATATGAAATTAAGGTTTCTTCTGGGAATGATGGTGATCATACAACTGCGTTGTTACCAGTGAATATATTTATAAAATAAAAAAAATAGCTGAGAGTCTGTTTGGCAGAAAAGATTTGTTCTGTGCAAAAACTAATCTGAACGTAAAAATGAATGAAATTTGATATTGAATTTGTGATAATTGATATTTGAAAACAGAATATGAGTGATTTTTGGTAAAAGTTTCAGTTGAAAAAGTAGGATCTTAGCATAATTTTCGTGGTATGCGCGAACCGGTGCTGTTGGGCTATGTTGAAAGCTTAAGTTGATGTAAGATTCAGTTAAGCAACACGGCTGTAGATATGATGTAGACCACCAAGGATTGGTTTACTAACAATCTTACCCTCGGCTTGAACTTCTCGATGTTCAGGAGCGTCTTTGCCCAGCGACATATGTGTGCGGCTGGTGCCCGCAATCTGAAAATGATAATAAATAAACGGGGTGGCAGTGACCTGCTGCGCAGGGCCACCCCGGTCATATATTAATCTATTCAGGTTGCGGGCACCTGGCGCTGCTAAAGAAGACAAGGCATGCCTTGTCTCTACGGGGGTTTCAAACCCTATCGGGCGATCAAACGTAGGCGGGTGGTGATGGTAGTGGGAGGGGTGTTTAGTGCGGTCTACCTGGTTGGGTGTATTTGATTGGGTTTGCTTTAAAATCTATATTTTTGTATAATTGACAGGTGTGTTGTGTTGTTGGAATTTTCGATTAAGGAGTACTAAGATGAACAAGGTGTTGTTTTCATTGGTTTTGTTGTGTGTTGTGAACATTTCTGCTTTTGCGGGTAGCCATGCCAAAGTATTTTTGATAGGTGGTCAATCCAATGCGGCTGGCTCCGGTGGTTTGCAGGATAGTTACCCTGCTATATATCAGCAGCCCCAGTCGGATATATTTTTCTGGACAGGCGGTAGACTTGCCACTGATGGCGAACTTGACTATAGCAGTTGGGACCGCGATGCAGATAGCACCTTTAGATTGTTACAACCCGGTTCGGGTAATTATGTTGATGGGAGTGCCTCAGGTTGTGAGCTTTCGCTGGGTCGGGCTTTGGCCGATATGTTCCCAGAGGAAACAATTGTAATAATCAAATATGGCATGAGCGGGTCGGCATTGCAAAGAGGTTTACGAAACGAAGGGGCAGGGGACTGGTGTCCAGATGTTGACCAAACCGGGACATTTGAAGGAAGTCGCTATCGCATATTCAAAAACTCTGCAGTGCTGCCGGGTTTGCAGGCAATTGAAGCTGCAAATTTTACCTATGAAATAGCGGGGATGTGCTGGATTCAAGGTGAGACTGATGCGGGAAATTCTGCTGCAGCTAATGCTTATCAAGTGAATCTGGAGAATTTCATTTCTAAAGTCAGGTTGGATTTTAATTGCCCGGATATGGCTTTCTTTACAGCTAAGATGAATGCTGGGGTTAGAACTTATGCTGATGTTGTCAATCTGGCGATGGATAATGTTGCCGCCGCAGATGAGAAGGTTTACAGTATATATGTGGGCGATGTGAGTTTTAATACTGATAATATTCATTATAATGCCACCGGCCAGGTGGAAATTGGTTTGCGTTTTGCTCAGGCTTATTGGGATCATGAAGTTGGTTTGAATTGTGAGGCTTTAGGGAACTTTAATGATGTAAGTAATTTTGCCGATGCAGAAAATATTGTTTTTGATAATTATGTTCCTGACGATGCTGCTGACAATGGAGTTAATCTAAATAATGTTGGGACATTTACAGGTTTTGTCGATGGCATTAATGGCCAGGAATCGGTAGGGATTTTGGTTGATGGTTCCGATGGTAAAGTTGTTTTTGCCGATTATTCCAGTGCGGCTATTACTTCGGATATTGCCGCGGGTAAATGGGGTAATGCGATATATCCTGATTCGGGACAATCGATTACTTTCTCTTTTGTCGACCCGGCGGACATCTCAGTAAAAATGCCAGTGTCACGGGTTGGTTTTAAGTTGGTGGCTGTAGGGCAGGGTGATGATGTTCGGGCGAAGTTTTTAGATGAGCAAGGCCGCCTTATTTATACCAGTGGTATTTTGAGCGATGGAAATTTTGGCTATCGCTGTGTAAATGTCGAAGACAATGAAGTAAATGCGATTTTTCAGGTGGTGCTAGCTGGGGCTGCCGGGCAGCTTTGGACTACTGGACATGTCGGAGATAATTCTACTGTAGACTTTTCTTTTGGCCGAGTTAAGTGTAGCCAATACCTTAAAAGCGATCTTAATTTTGACTGTGATGTTAATTTGCTGGATTTAGCGATTATGGCCAACGAATGGATGCAGTCGACGAAATTGTAATATAAGTCTTTGCATATTAAATGTTTATGTTATTGGCGGCTAACTTTTAAATTGGAGAAATGGGCTGAATTTTTTATAGATTTAGCCTTTACAAAATCAGGCAATAGCATTATAATACCCCGCTACATTGAAGGCTACGTAGCTCAGGTGGCTAGAGCGGCGGATTCATAGCCCGCAGGTCAGTGGTTCGAGTCCACTCGTAGCCAATGTATTCTAAGCTGTTATAGGTTAAAGACTTATGACAGCTTTTTTTGTTTTTAAATGGGGGGATTTGAGGTGTGAAAAGGGTAAGTATCTGAGCAAGTACAGGTATTGGCTAAAAAAATATAGCTGTTATGAAGTTGGGGGTTGCCAGTTAGTTGGCAGGAGTTGGTCGATGTTTTTGGCCGGGTGGGTGCTGATGCGTGTCACGACATCGCGGAAGTAAGTGAATGGGTCGATATTATTGAGTTTGTAGCTGGTGACTAGTGCTCTGTAAAAATAAAACATTCTCCTCTGATGTGTCCGATAACAACTCTATAAGCCACAATTTTATGGAGTATGTTATGAACAAGAAATACATTGTCCGTCTAAGTGATGAAGAACGCAAGAAACTGGTTGCAGTCATCACAAAACTCAAGGGAACGTCTCAAAAAGTAAAACGCGCACAAATATTGCTTAAGGCTGATGCTGACGGCCCCAATTGGCCTTACTATCAAATTGCCGAAGCTTTTTTATGTAGCACCAAAACCGTATCAGAAGTTTGTAAATCTTTGGTGAAAAGAGGATTTGACATATCTTTGAACGGCAAGAAGCGTGATACGCCGCCTCGCGCTAAGTTGCTCGATGGTGAGCAGGAAGCAAAGATAATTGCTCTAAGGTTGGGTGAGCCTCCGGATGGTTACAGCAATTGGTCGCTACGGCTTATCGCAGAGAAAACGGTTGAATTAGGGATCGTAGAATCAATCAGTCACACAACTGTAAGTACCACGTTAAAAAAAATAAAATGACGAGCCGTAAAATTCAGTATTGGGTGATACCACCGGATAAAAACAGTGAATTCGTAGCGTGTATGGAAGATGTCCTTGATGTCTATTCCATGCCGTATGCCCCGGATTTCCCTGTGTTGTGTATGGATGAACAGCCGGTGCAGTTGCTCAAGGAAACTCGGAACCCAATTGCGGCTACCTTGAATCATCCTCGCAGAGTGGACTATGAATACGAGCGTGCCGGAACAGCCAGCATATTTATGTTTACAGAACCGCTGTCCCACTGGCGTGAGGTAAATGCCCGCCCACGACGTACAAAAGCTGAATGGGCCGTTGAAATGGCAGACTTACTTGATGGTCGCTATGCCAATGCGAAAAAAGTTCTTCTGGTTTGTGACAATTTGAATACTCATACTAAAGGGGCTTTCTACGAAGTTTTTCCTCCTGAGCAGGCACGCAAGTATGTGGGAAAAATCGAATTTCATTACACGCCAAAACATGGCAGTTGGCTCAATGTTGCCGAAAACGAACTAAGTTCGATGACTCGACAATGTCTGAAAGATAGAAAGATGACAGATATTGATATGCTGAAAAAAGAAACGAGTGCGTGGGCCACCGATTCCAATGAAAAACAAAGGGGCGTAAATTGGCAATTTAAAGTGGAAAATGCCAGATGTAAATTACGCTCGCTCTACCCAAGTATTTAATCTTTACAAAGCACTAGTGCTCAGTCACACTTTAATAGTTGGGTAGAGTGATTTCAATTTTGTCTGAGCGTTTTCAACCTTA